>NZ_NCVN01000083.1:0-5016 GCF_002096925.1 Streptococcus mitis
AGTGACAAAGACCTTTGAAAACTGAACAAGACGAACCAATGTGCAGGGCACTACAACCAAGGTTGTAGTACTGAACAATGAAAAAACAATAAATCTGTCAGTGACAGAAATGAGTGAGAACTCAAACTTTTAATGAGAGTTTGATCCTGGCTCAGGACGAACGCTGGCGGCGTGCCTAATACATGCAAGTAGAACGCTGAAGGAGGAGCTTGCTTCTCCGGATGAGTTGCGAACGGGTGAGTAACGCGTAGGTAACCTGCCTGGTAGCGGGGGATAACTATTGGAAACGATAGCTAATACCGCATAACAGTAGATGTTGCATGACATTTGCTTAAAAGGTGCAATTGCATCACTACCAGATGGACCTGCGTTGTATTAGCTAGTTGGTGGGGTAACGGCTCACCAAGGCGACGATACATAGCCGACCTGAGAGGGTGATCGGCCACACTGGGACTGAGACACGGCCCAGACTCCTACGGGAGGCAGCAGTAGGGAATCTTCGGCAATGGACGGAAGTCTGACCGAGCAACGCCGCGTGAGTGAAGAAGGTTTTCGGATCGTAAAGCTCTGTTGTAAGAGAAGAACGAGTGTGAGAGTGGAAAGTTCACACTGTGACGGTATCTTACCAGAAAGGGACGGCTAACTACGTGCCAGCAGCCGCGGTAATACGTAGGTCCCGAGCGTTGTCCGGATTTATTGGGCGTAAAGCGAGCGCAGGCGGTTAGATAAGTCTGAAGTTAAAGGCTGTGGCTTAACCATAGTACGCTTTGGAAACTGTTTAACTTGAGTGCAAGAGGGGAGAGTGGAATTCCATGTGTAGCGGTGAAATGCGTAGATATATGGAGGAACACCGGTGGCGAAAGCGGCTCTCTGGCTTGTAACTGACGCTGAGGCTCGAAAGCGTGGGGAGCAAACAGGATTAGATACCCTGGTAGTCCACGCCGTAAACGATGAGTGCTAGGTGTTAGACCCTTTCCGGGGTTTAGTGCCGCAGCTAACGCATTAAGCACTCCGCCTGGGGAGTACGACCGCAAGGTTGAAACTCAAAGGAATTGACGGGGGCCCGCACAAGCGGTGGAGCATGTGGTTTAATTCGAAGCAACGCGAAGAACCTTACCAGGTCTTGACATCCCTCTGACCGCTCTAGAGATAGAGCTTTCCTTCGGGACAGAGGTGACAGGTGGTGCATGGTTGTCGTCAGCTCGTGTCGTGAGATGTTGGGTTAAGTCCCGCAACGAGCGCAACCCCTATTGTTAGTTGCCATCATTCAGTTGGGCACTCTAGCGAGACTGCCGGTAATAAACCGGAGGAAGGTGGGGATGACGTCAAATCATCATGCCCCTTATGACCTGGGCTACACACGTGCTACAATGGCTGGTACAACGAGTCGCAAGCCGGTGACGGCAAGCTAATCTCTTAAAGCCAGTCTCAGTTCGGATTGTAGGCTGCAACTCGCCTACATGAAGTCGGAATCGCTAGTAATCGCGGATCAGCACGCCGCGGTGAATACGTTCCCGGGCCTTGTACACACCGCCCGTCACACCACGAGAGTTTGTAACACCCGAAGTCGGTGAGGTAACCGTAAGGAGCCAGCCGCCTAAGGTGGGATAGATGATTGGGGTGAAGTCGTAACAAGGTAGCCGTATCGGAAGGTGCGGCTGGATCACCTCCTTTCTAAGGAAAAGGAACTGCGCATTGGTCTTGTTTAGTCTTGAGAGGTCTTGTGGGGCCTTAGCTCAGCTGGGAGAGCGCCTGCTTTGCACGCAGGAGGTCAGCGGTTCGATCCCGCTAGGCTCCATTGGTGAGAGATCACCAAGTAATGCACATTGAAAATTGAATATCTATATCAAATAGTAACAAGAAAATAAACCGAAAACGCTGTAGTATTAATAAGAGTTTATGACTGAAAGGTCAGAAAATAAGGTTAAGTTAATAAGGGCGCACGGTGGATGCCTTGGCACTAGGAGCCGAAGAAGGACGTGACAAACGACGATATGCCTTGGGTAGCTGTAAGTAAGCGATGATCCAGGGATTTCCGAATGGGGGAACCCAACAGGTACTACCTGTTACCCGCATCTGTTAAGGATGTGAGGAGGAAGACGCAGTGAACTGAAACATCTAAGTAGCTGCAGGAAGAGAAAGCAAAAGCGATTGCCTTAGTAGCGGCGAGCGAAACGGCAGAAGGGCAAACCGAAGAGTTTACTCTTCGGGGTTGTAGGACTGCAATGTGGACTCAAAGATTATAGAAGAATGATTTGGGAAGATCAGCCAAAGAGAGTAATAGCCTCGTATTTAAAATAGTCTTTGTACCTAGCAGTATCCTGAGTACGGCGGGACACGTGAAATCCCGTCGGAATCTGGGAGGACCATCTCCCAACCCTAAATACTCCCTAGTGACCGATAGTGAACCAGTACCGTGAGGGAAAGGTGAAAAGCACCCCGGGAGGGGAGTGAAATAGAACCTGAAACCGTGTGCCTACAACAAGTTCGAGCCCGTTAATGGGTGAGAGCGTGCCTTTTGTAGAATGAACCGGCGAGTTACGTTATGATGCGAGGTTAAGTTGAAGAGACGGAGCCGTAGGGAAACCGAGTCTGAATAGGGCGAATTAGTATTATGACGTAGACCCGAAACCATGTGACCTACCCATGAGCAGGTTGAAGGTGCGGTAAGACGCACTGGAGGACCGAACCAGGGCACGTTGAAAAGTGCTTGGATGACTTGTGGGTAGCGGAGAAATTCCAAACGAACTTGGAGATAGCTGGTTCTCTCCGAAATAGCTTTAGGGCTAGCGTCGACATAAAGATTCTTGGAGGTAGAGCACTGTTTGGGTGAGGGGTCCATCCCGGATTACCAATCTCAGATAAACTCCGAATGCCAATGAATTATGGTCGGCAGTCAGACTGCGAGTGCTAAGATCCGTAGTCGAAAGGGAAACAGCCCAGACCACCAGCTAAGGTCCCAAAATAATTGTTAAGTGGAAAAGGATGTGGGGTTGCACAGACAACTAGGATGTTAGCTTAGAAGCAGCTATTCATTCAAAGAGTGCGTAATAGCTCACTAGTCGAGTGACCCTGCGCCGAAAATGTACCGGGGCTAAAACAATTTACCGAAGCTGTGGATACCTTTATAGGTATGGTAGGAGAGCGTTCTATGTGTGAAGAAGGTGTACCGTGAGGAGTGCTGGAACGCATAGAAGTGAGAATGCCGGTATGAGTAGCGAAAGACAGGTGAGAATCCTGTCCACCGTAAGACTAAGGTTTCCAGGGGAAGGCTCGTCCGCCCTGGGTTAGTCGGGACCTAAGGAGAGACCGAAAGGTGTATCCGATGGACAACAGGTTGATATTCCTGTACTAGAGTATGTAGTGATGGAGGGACGCAGTAGGCTAACTAAAGCAGACGATTGGAAGTGTCTGTCTAAGCAGTGAGGTGTGATATGAGTCAAATGCTTATATCTATAACATTGAGCTGTAATGGGGAGCGAAGTTTAGTAGCGAAGTTAGTGACGTCACACTGCCAAGAAAAGCTTCTAGCGTTTAAACATACTCTACCCGTACCGCAAACCGACACAGGTAGTCGAGGCGAGTAGCCTCAGGTGAGCGAGAGAACTCTCGTTAAGGAACTCGGCAAAATGACCCCGTAACTTCGGGAGAAGGGGTGCTGACTTTAAGTCAGCCGCAGTGAATAGGCCCAAGCAACTGTTTATCAAAAACACAGCTCTCTGCTAAATCGTAAGATGATGTATAGGGGGTGACGCCTGCCCGGTGCTGGAAGGTTAAGAGGAGTGCTTAGCGCAAGCGAAGGTATGAATTGAAGCCCCAGTAAACGGCGGCCGTAACTATAACGGTCCTAAGGTAGCGAAATTCCTTGTCGGGTAAGTTCCGACCCGCACGAAAGGCGTAATGATTTGGGCACTGTCTCAACGAGAGACTCGGTGAAATTTTAGTACCTGTGAAGATGCAGGTTACCCGCGACAGGACGGAAAGACCCCATGGAGCTTTACTGCAGTTTGATATTGAGTGTCTGTACCACATGTACAGGATAGGTAGGAGTCTATGAGATCGGGACGCCAGTTTCGAAGGAGACGATGTTGGGATACTACCCTTGTGTTATGGCCACTCTAACCCAGATAGGTGATCCCTATCGGAGACAGTGTCTGACGGGCAGTTTGACTGGGGCGGTCGCCTCCTAAAAGGTAACGGAGGCGCCCAAAGGTTCCCTCAGAATGGTTGGAAATCATTCGCAGAGTGTAAAGGTATAAGGGAGCTTGACTGCGAGAGCTACAACTCGAGCAGGGACGAAAGTCGGGCTTAGTGATCCGGTGGTTCCGTATGGAAGGGCCATCGCTCAACGGATAAAAGCTACCCTGGGGATAACAGGCTTATCTCCCCCAAGAGTTCACATCGACGGGGAGGTTTGGCACCTCGATGTCGGCTCGTCGCATCCTGGGGCTGTAGTCGGTCCCAAGGGTTGGGCTGTTCGCCCATTAAAGCGGCACGCGAGCTGGGTTCAGAACGTCGTGAGACAGTTCGGTCCCTATCCGTCGCGGGCGTAGGAAATTTGAGAGGATCTGCTCCTAGTACGAGAGGACCAGAGTGGACTTACCGCTGGTGTACCAGTTGTCTTGCCAAAGGCATCGCTGGGTAGCTATGTAGGGAAGGGATAAACGCTGAAAGCATCTAAGTGTGAAACCCACCTCAAGATGAGATTTCCCATGATTTTATATCAGTAAGAGCCCTGAGAGATGATCAGGTAGATAGGTTAGAAGTGGAAGTGTGGCGACACATGTAGCGGACTAATACTAATAGCTCGAGGACTTATCCAAAGTAACTGAGAATATGAAAGCGAACGGTTTTCTTGATTTGAATAGATATTCAATTTTGAGTAGGTATTACTCAGAGTTAAGTGACGATAGCCTAGGAGATACACCTGTACCCATGCCGAACACAGAAGTTAAGCCCTAGAACGCCGGAAGTAGTTGGGGGTTGCCCCCTGTGAGATATGGAAGTCGCTTAGCT
>NZ_NCVN01000082.1:0-4838 GCF_002096925.1 Streptococcus mitis
CCTCTCATGAGATGAAGCAAGATGGCAAAGGCTTTGGCAGATTTTTCGCGGTATTCTTGGTCATTTCCCCAGATTGAGACGATACGAGGAAGGTCATGATTGTTCCAGAAGAGCGAATTCCAGCCATCCTCAACTCCTAACTCTGTCTGCCATTTGTTGAAGATTTCTTTTAACTTAGCGATATTCAGCTCTTTTTGATAGTGCCATTTAGGTTGCCCTTCCTGATACTGAAGACCGATGTGCTCGAACTGGAAGACCATAGACAATTCTTGCCCCTTTGGATCAGAGTAGAGCTTGGCAATCTCTGGCGTTGCTCCCCAAGTCTCCCCTACTGTCAAGAGATCCTGATTCCCAAAGGTAGCCTGATTCATCTCCTTGAGATAGGGATGGAGCATAGGGCCATTATTGACTACTTTCTCGTCAGGAATTTTCCCAATCATGTCAATGACATCCATGCGGAAACCACCAATGCCTTTATCAATCCAGAAGTTCATCATCTCATAAATTTTCTGACGAAGTTTTTCATTTTCCCAGTTAAGATCGGGCTGTTTCTTGCTGAAAAAGTGGAGATAGTATTGACCTGACTTTTCATCGTATTCCCAAGCAGATCCGCTAAAAATAGAATCTAGGTCATTGGGTTCATCCCGCCAGATATAGTAGTTTCGTTCAGGGCTGTCGGGATTTTCACAGGCCTCAACAAACCAAGCATGTTCATCTGAGGTATGATTGACCACCAAGTCCATAATGATACGAATATCACGCTTCTTAGCTTCTGCGATCAGTTGGTCCATATCTTCCATAGTCCCGAAAATAGCTGCAATCGCTTGATAATCAGCAATATCATAGCCATTATCATCCATAGGACTGTCATAAACTGGAGAAAGCCAAATCGCTGTAATTCCTAACTTAGCTAGATAGTCTAACTTACTGGTAATTCCTGGCAGATCGCCAATTCCATCTCCGTTGCTATCCATAAAGCTCTTAGGATAAACTTGATAGACTACGGCATTGTGCCACCATTTTTCTTGCATCTTCTTACCTCATTATTTTAATAATCTATAGTATATGATAGCGCTTTTTAAAATTTTATGCAAGCGTTTGCCTAATCTTTTTGATTCCTTTTTTAACTCCATAGTTTCCTAACTTCCAATTTTTTATTATAATAGAGGTCAGAGGTAAAAAAATGAAAAAACAAGCTTTTAGTTCTGAACAATATTTGAATCTACAGCGCGACCACATTTTGGAGCGTATTAACCAATTTGACGGCAAACTCTACTTGGAGTTTGGTGGCAAAATGTTAGAAGATTTCCACGCCGCTCGTGTCCTTCCTGGTTATGAGCCTGACAACAAAATCAAGCTCTTACAAGAATTGAAAGAGCAGGTTGAGGTTGTGATTGCTATTAATGCTAGCAATATCGAGCATTCCAAAGCACGTGGTGACTTGGGTATTTCTTATGACCAAGAAGTTCTTCGTTTGATTGACAAATTCAATGAATTAGGAATTTTTGTCGGCTCCGTTGTCATCACACAGTACGCTGGCCAACCCGCTGCAGATGCCTTCCGCAACCAACTCGAGAAAAACGGAATTGATTCTTATCTTCACTATCCAATCAAAGGATATCCGACAGATATGGATCACATCATTTCTCCAGAAGGAATGGGAAAAAATGACTACATCAAAACCAGTCGTAACTTGATCGTCGTAACCGCTCCTGGACCTGGTTCTGGAAAATTGGCAACTTGTATGTCCAATATGTACCACGACCAAATCAATGGTATCAAGTCTGGCTACGCTAAATTTGAAACCTTCCCAGTTTGGAATCTTCCCCTTCATCATCCAGTCAACTTGGCCTACGAGGCTGCCACCGCTGACCTTGATGATGTCAACATGATTGACCCCTTCCATCTCCAAACCTACGGAAAAACCACTGTCAACTATAACCGTGATATCGAGATTTTCCCAGTGCTCAAGCGCATGTTAGAACGTATCCTAGGAGAGTCTCCATACGCTTCTCCGACAGATATGGGGGTCAACATGGTTGGTTTTGCCATTACAGATAATGAGGCTGCTATCGAAGCTTCTAAACAAGAAATCATCCGCCGCTACTATCAAACAGTTCTTGATTTTAAAGCCGAAAAAGTTGGCGAAGCTGCTGTCAAGAAAATTGAGTTGCTCATGAACGACCTCGGCATCACACCTGCAGACCGTAAGGTTGCTGTTGCTGCACGTCAAAAAGCAGAAGAAACTGGTGGACCAGCCCTATCCCTTGAATTGCCAAGTGGGGAAATTGTTACTGGTAAGAACTCAGAGCTCTTTGGCCCTACAGCAGCTGCTCTTATCAACGCCATCAAGAAATCAGCTGACATCGCTAAAGAAGTAAAATTAATCGAGCCCGAAGTCGTCAAACCAATCCAAGGTCTTAAAATCGATCATCTCGGTAGCCGCAATCCACGCCTTCATTCAAATGAAATCCTGATTGCACTTGCTATCACAGCTACAGAAAATCCTGATGCTGCTCGTGCTATGGAAGAGCTTGGTAACCTCAAAGGAAGCGAAGCCCACTCAACCATCATCTTGACTGATGAAGACAAGAATGTCCTTCGCAAATTGGGTATCAACGTAACCTTTGACCCTTACTACCAATACGACCGCTTGTATCGTAAATAAAGATTTCAACCTCTCCAACCTCGGAGAGGTTTTCTCTCTGCCTCAAGAGCCGGCTTTATGTTATAATGAAAGAAGAAAACTGAAAGGATTTACCATGTCAAAAGAAGTTATTGTTGAAAGTTTTGAACTTGACCACATCATTGTTAAAGCACCCTATGTTCGCTTGATTGGGGAAGAAACAGGACCAAAGGGAGACATCATCTCCAATTATGATATTCGTTTAGTGCAACCCAATGAAGACTCTATCCCTACTGCTGGCCTTCACACTATTGAGCACCTATTGGCCAAACTCATCCGTACCCGAATTGACGGCATGATTGACTGTTCACCATTTGGTTGCCGTACTGGTTTCCACATGATTATGTGGGGGCGCCATACCAGCACCGAGATTGCAGCTGTTATCAAGGATTCGCTCAAGGAAATCGCTGAGACTACTACTTGGGAAGACGTCCCTGGAACAACCATCGAATCTTGCGGCAACTACAAGGATCACAGCCTCTTTTCTGCTAAAGAATGGGCAAAACTCATCCTTGAACAAGGGATTTCAGACGATGCCTTTGAACGTCATGTGATCTAAACACAAAAAAGGAACCGGCTTTTCAGCTGGTTCCTTCTTTTTTATGCTCAAAATCTCTAGTTAAGCTTTTTCACGAATGACCAAAACGCCATCTTCCATATCTGCTTCTAGGTGTTTAGCATCTAGGTGATCCAAATGGAAGTCTGTCACCTTATCACGAATTTCTTGTTCAACCACGCGACGGAGAGGACGAACACCCATGACTTCATCATAACCTTCTTCTGTGATATAATCTTTAGCCGCTTGACTGACTACCAAATCAATGTCTTTCTTGGCCAAGGTTTGGTTGACTTCAGCCAACATCAAGTCCACAATCTTAGAAAGATCTTCCTTAGTCAAGTGCGAGAACTCGATAACTGCGTTGAAGCGGTTAAGGAATTCTGGACGGAAGAATGGTTTCAAACGATCCATCAATTCTGGTTTATCAGCATCTTCTGTCAAGTTAGCTTCGTAACCAAAGCCTGCGTTTGAAGTTGCGATAATCACCGTATTCTTGAAGTTGACAGTGTTACCTTGACCATCTGTCAAACGACCATCGTCCAAAACTTGAAGGAGAAGGGTGATGACTTGAGGGTCAGACTTTTCAATCTCATCCAAAAGTACGATTGAGTATGGATTGCGACGAACACGTTCTGTTAAGGTATTGCTATTGTCATCGTAACCTACATAACCTGCTGTTGTACCAATTAGCTTAGATACGGCTGTGCGGTCACTATATTCAGACATATCCAAACGGATAATCGCTTCCTTAGTTCCAAACATATCGAGAGCCAATTGCTTAGCAAGTTCTGTCTTACCAACCCCAGTTGGTCCTACAAAGAGGAAGCTACCGATTGGGCGATTGCCTTCATCAAAACCTGCACGGTTACGACGGATGGCACGAGCTACAGCTTCAACTGCCTTGTCTTGGCCAATCACCTTGTCTTGCAGACGATGAGCCATATCTTTCAAACGTTCGATGTCTGATGCTCCCATTTGTGACACTGGGATTCCCGTCATTCGTTCCACAGATTCAGCCACATCGTTGACACTTGCAGTCACCTTCATATCTTCTGTGTGGTTTTCGATTTTCTTTTCTAATTCTGCAATGCGTGTTTTATAGTTTAGAGCTGCTTCAAAATCTTCTGCCTCAACTGCTTTTTCTTGCTTGTCTTTTTCTACCTCAATTTCACGTTCAACAGCATGAACATCTGTTACTGGATGCTGAGCTGCCAAGTGAGCCGCCGTTACATCGACAAGGTCGATAGCCTTATCTGGCAAGCTACGTTGAGGAATATACTGAACAGAATAATCCACTGCTGCTTTCAAGACTTCATCTGGCAAGATGACATTGTGGTGTTGTTGATAGAGATCACGAATTCCTTGAAGGATTTTATATGTATCCTCTGCTGAAGGAGCATTGACCTTGACTTCGTTGAAACGACGAGCAAGAGCTGCATTCTTCAAAATAGTGTTACGATATTCGTCTTGAGTTGTCGCTCCAATAACGGTCAATTCACCACGGGAGAGGGCTGGCTTGAGAATATCCGCGAGCCCCTTAGAACCACTGTCTCCACCAGTGCTACCAGCACCAAGGATTTGGTGAATTTCATC
>NZ_NCVN01000040.1:0-4469 GCF_002096925.1 Streptococcus mitis
ATTTCAACTCCTTTATAACTACACAAGCGATGAAATATTTCGCCTAAACTACTTCGATATTGATTATAGATAACTTTTCGTCTATACTTAGGGGTGAACACAATGTGATACTTACAGTGCCACTTTGTGTGCGATAAACTATGAGCCTTTTGTGCCATATTTTTCTCCTTTCGCTTTACAATTGGCTTGAACACCTTTATTGCATCGCGTTCGGAGTTTTTTTGGTATAACCTTCGACGCGCACCCGCATAGCGGGTGGTTTTTTTGTCTCTCACCTAACGGAGCGAGACGGACTAATAGTCACATAACACAAAGAAAAGCCCTTAGAAACTTTTAGTCTAAGGACTTTCTATTCAATCTGTCACTTATGAAATGAGAACTTTTTCTTTTACTATAAAGTCTAAGATTGTACTTTTAAAAATATTACTTATCTCACTTCTTATGTCTTATATTGGAAACTCGAATACAAACACAACAACTCAAATATACTCTCATCATACAATAGATAAAATAGCCTTTAGATTTTATTATCAAAAATGATTAGATACAGTTTTTAAAAATATATTCTTACAATCTCTCAAATAGTTCTTGCATTTGCACATCATCTGGAACTAGTTTTAAGTAAGTTTGAGCATTGACTTTTGCTTCCTCAAAGTAGCCTAATTCACGCAAGAGATAGATATAGTGTTCCAGAAACTCTGGATTGTCCTTCAAATCTCCTACTAATTCTTGGTAATGCTCGTAGGCAGTATCCAAATCGTCAATCTCTTGATAAGAACGAGCAATCATCCACTTGGTCAAAAGATTCTCTGGCTCATCACTTTGTAAGTCCAGAATATCCTCATAGCGCTCCTGTTCTAGATAAATAGTTGCTAAACGGAGTAAAATTTCTTCTGTATCCTCAGCGTCTTCTTTTGCAGTAAGGAGGTAGTTCTCTGCTCCACTAGCATCATGCAATTCATAAGAAAATTGTGAAGCAGCCAGTAAGAGACGAGTTTCAAATGGATTTTTCTCCAACCCTTGCTTAGCGATACGCAGGGCTTCTTGAACTTGATGTTCCTTATGTAAGGCCTGACTGTAACCATACTCATATCCTTCAAAATCAGGTGAAATGGTATCAAGTTGCTTAAAGTAGAGGACAGCTTTTTGGTATTCTTCTTGATCAAAGTAAAGACTGGCCAACTCAAAAGCTGTTAGGTCATCGTATTCTAACTCCAGGGATTTTTCTAAAAACTCTGTAGCCGTTTCAAATTTCCCTAACTGGGCATAGGCAAAGCCAATCCGTTGATAGGTGGAAATGCCTGTTTGCTCATAAATAGTACGATTATCTAACTGGGCATAGCCTTGAATGGCCTCTTGATAATTTTCCAACTCACTATCCAATTCTGCTAAGCCCAATATCAAGAGAGGATCTTCTGAGTAAGTCAAGGCCTCCAGAAGTTTCTCACGCGCCACATCTGTCAAACCTTCCATCTGGTAAAGGTCTGCCTTAAGTGCCAAAGCCGAAACATACCAGTCACTGTCAGTTTGGATTTCCTCTAGATAGGCAAAGGCTTCTTCGATTTGACCATCCTCGCTAGCAATAGCTGCTAGATTAAGATGAACCTCTGGAAAATCCTCTACGATTTTCAGGTAAATTTCCTTGGCCTGAGGATAAAAACCAATTCCTTCAAGATAAGTAGCTAACTCATACAGAAGGTCACTTGGATCATTTTCTAAAGCTTTGACGAAATAATGTTCTGCCTTGGTTAAATCTTGCTCCTCCAAAGCCTGTAACATCTGTTGACTATTGTTCACTCTTTATTTCCTCTCCCTCTAGTTCATATAGTCCACTGACTACTTTATACCATTCAAAAATGGCTGAAATAACAACCTTAGCAGAAGCATAAACCGGAATACCGAGCAAAACTCCCCAGATACCAAACATGGATCCTGAAGTTAACAAGACAAAGAGAACATTAATGGGATGGATGTTTAATTGACTTCCCAAAATCAATGGAGAGACAAAACGGCCTTCAATAGTTTGTTCTACTATAAAGACAATTACTACTTTCAAAAGCATGACTGGCCCAGCAATCAAGCCCAATACTAGGGCAGGAAGCATGGCTAAGAAGCTGCCTAAATAAGGAACCAGATTTAAAATACCAGCAGTAACCCCCAACGTAACTGCATAGCGTAGACCAATAATCTTGAAGAAAATCATAAACATTACCGCTACAATAATAGCCACTGTTACTTGCCCTCTAACATAATTGGACAACTGCTGGTTCACATCTGATAAAACTTGTCCAACAGGTTCTTTCAATTTCGTTGGCATGAATTGGGTCAAATAGTGACGTAGGCCTTTTCCATCACGTAAGAGATAAAAGAGCATGAACGGAACGATAATCAAGGCAACAATCACTTGAGAAGCCCCGCTAATAAAGGCGCTCACCCAGTTGACTGCTTGAGATGAAACCTTACTTGCCCAAACTGTAGCCTGACTTGAGAAGTTTGTCAAAACTTGTTCTAACTGAGGTCTGAAATCATCTGGTAAACGCTTGGTGACCAAATCATCAATAACTCTATCAGCATCTTCAAGGTAGACTGGAACATTCCTTGCAAAACTTAAAACCTGACGTTGCAGATTTGGAATAGCTACTGCCAAGCCCCAAATGATAAAGAGAGCGATGATGACAAAGACAATACTGATTGCTATGACACGATTAATCTTATGCTTCTCCATCCAATCAACAATAGGATTTAATAAATAATATAGCAAACCAGATAAAATGACTGGCAACATCACAACTGCCAAAAAATCTAAAACAGGTGAAAATAGAAAACTAATCTTACTTAAAATAAAAAGATTCAGTCCCAATAATAATGTTACCAAAAATACCGTAATGGCCTTGTTATCTAAAAACCACTTGAAAAACCAAGATAAGCTAAAATGTTTCTCTTTTTGCTCCATAAATACTTCCTTTCTATTGTTCTCTCATTATACCATTTTTAAATCAAAATAACTCTTTTTTAAAGTGCTTACATACTACTCAATTGCACCGCATAGAATATTATAAATTCATTTTTGTGATATAATAGTCTTATCTTTATATAGAGGTAAAGTTATGAAAGAAACTGTTTATTTTGGAACTTATACACGTCGTACTTCCCAAGGGATTTACAAGGCAGACTTCGATACAGAAACTGGTCAGCTTTCAAATCTAGAACTTTTTGCTACTGAGCCAAGTCCAACCTACCTTGCCTTTGACCAGCACCAACATTTATACACTGTTGGTAGTCAAGACGATAAGGGGGGAATTGCAGCCTATCAAACTAATGGTAACTTATTAAATCACGTCGTTGAAGAGGGAGCCCCCCACTGTTATGTTGCCGTTGATGAAAAGCGTGATTTGGTTTACGCGGCAAATTACCACAAGGGACAGGTCCTTGTTTATAAACGTCAGGAAGATGGTCGTCTTCTACTTAGTGATGTTGATCAACACAGTGGCCAAGGTCCACATGAAAATCAAGCTTCTCCACATGTTCACTATACAGATTTAACACCTGACCACTATCTAGTGACCTGCGACTTGGGTACTGACCAAGTAATTACTTATGATCTTGATTCAGAAGGAAAATTATCTAAGCTCTATACCTATCATAGCCAGCCAGGAGCAGGCTCACGCCATATTATTTTTCATAACCATTATAAAATCGCTTATCTCATTTGTGAACTCAATAGCACTATCGAGGTTCTAATCTACGATGGTGTTGGTGAATTTGAACGCATGCAAGTCATTTCAACTCTACCAGACGGTTACGAAGGATTTAATGGAACTGCTGCTATTCGTCTCTCTAAAGATGGTAAATACCTCTACGCTTCTAACCGTGGTCATGATTCTATCGTAGTATATACAATTCTTGCGGACGGTAGCTTAGAGTTATTAGAAATCGTTCCAACGCATGGTAAGACTCCACGTGATTTTAATTTGACACCAGACCAAGAATTTGTCATTGCTATCCATCAAGACTCTGACAATGCAACCGTCTTTAAACGCAATCCTGAAACTGGTCGTCTAGCAGAACTTTCTAATGACTTTCATGTTCCTGAAGCGGTCTGCATCAGTTTTGCTAATTAACACAATTATAACTATCCATCTAACGGATGTTACACACCAAAGAAGACAAACATCATTTTAGTGTTTGTCTTCTTTATATTTTCAAAACTACTCCACTCAAAATAAGCTGAAATCTTTCTCAAAACACTTTTCAATGAAAAGTAAAAATGCTTCACAGCCATCATTTATTTTTCTTACATCTTACGGAGCTAGTCGGATTAATAGTCACATAATGAAAAAAGATTCTGGGACAATAGTCCCTTATTTCCAAAAAAAGCAACGGATTTGCCGTTGTTTTTTTGCATGGTTGCGATAGTCTTGGTAAAATAGAATTGCTTAATAAACCATTTAGAAAGGCCATCCCATGCA
>NZ_NCVN01000046.1:0-4061 GCF_002096925.1 Streptococcus mitis
CAAGAGATGTAATCTGAGAGGGAAGCGTCAAGTGAGAATTGACATGGGATTGGTACTTATGGCCAATAACCTCCTAAAATATAATAAGAGAACGACTCAAAATTAAAAAGCTAGAGTTCCACAATTGGAAATCTCTAGCTTTTTTTGTGGTAGAGAACTATTTTGTCTCAGGTTCTTGATTATATAAATACTATTTTAAAATCTTGATTCTATTTCATTTCTTTAAAGGCTGCTTCTGCATCCGCATTACTGATAGCACCAAATTGAATCTTTCCAATCTTTCCTTGACTGTCAATTAGGTATTCTGTAGGAATGCTTCGAATTTGATAAGCTTGGAATGTGGTTGCTTTTGTGTCATAAAGAACTGGGATATCCTTATAACCTTGATCTTGGAACCATTGTGGGAATTGCTCAACAGTTTTTTCACCTTGAATTCCTGGTGCAATAACAGTAAGAATTTCGAAGTCACGATCTTGTTTTGCAGCTAATTCCATCAACTCAGGCATACTTTTTTTACATGGACCACACCATGAAGCCCAAAACTTCAAGTAGACTTTTTTCCCCTTATAATCAGATAACTTAACTTCTTTACCATCCATAGATTGCAAGGTGAAGTCTGGCGCCTCTTTCCCAACAGCAATTTGTTGTACAGTCGTTTGTTGCTGTTGTTTTGGGGATTGTTCTGGTGCTTTAGTCTTTTTAGTCTCTTCCTCACCACAGGCTATCAATACAACTAATGACAAGAGGCTTAAGCCAGCAAACATTACTTTTTTCATCTTTTTCTCCTTTATTCAAAAATTCCAGCTAGAACATTTACTTGTCCTAATAGTAATAAAATTCCCATTAAAATAATGAGTAAACCACCAATTTTCTTTAGTAGCATCATATGACGTTTGATTTTACTAAAACACGGCATTACTACACCTGAAGCTAGAGCCAAAACCAAGAAAGGAATGGCCATCCCCAGAGTGTAAATAAGAGTATAGATAGCTCCTTGCCAAGCACCATTGCCTCCAGAAGCCGCAAGCGCTAAAACAGAACTTAAAACTGGACCAATACAAGGCGTCCAACCAAAGCTGAAGGTAATACCGAGTAAAAAGGCTGACCAATAACGATTAGCTTCTGATTTCTTAAAAGTAAAGCTTTTTTGAACCTCTAATTTCTTAAAATGAAAAATTTCCATCTGGTGAAGGCCTAAAATGATAATAATTGTTCCCATGGTATAGCGAAACCAATTGGCATAGAGAATATTACCAAAGTAACCAGCACCAAATCCTAAGATAAAGAAAATGAGTGAAATGCCTGCGATAAAGCAAAGAGTTCGAATCAGACCTGACCAGGCAACCTTTCTCCCAAATAAAGAAAAGCTTTTTGCGCTTTCCTGATCATCCAGCAAAATTCCAGTATAAACAGGTAACAGAGGGAATATACAAGGGGAAAAGAAGGACAAGATCCCTGCTAAAAAAACGGAGATTGAAAATACTATCGTTTCCAATAAAGAACCAACTTTCTTAATAATTCATATCCTATTTTACTATAATCAATTTCATTTGTATGATTTCTGCTACGCAATTTGAATTAGGCAGTATTTGAAATATTTGTTCCGGTACTAGTTCATTCAGATTCTGCCCCTTTTTTGCCCTCTATACACAAAAAAGCCTATTGACCAAGCTCAAAAACTTGATACAATAGGCTTTTTAAAGGCTGATTATTTAACAGCGTCTTTAAGAGCTTTACCAGCTTTGAATGCTGGAACTTTAGAAGCTGCAATTGTGATTTCTTTACCAGTTTGTGGGTTGCGACCTTTACGTGCAGCACGCTCACGAACTTCAAAGTTACCAAAACCGATCAATTGAACTTTTTCACCAGCTGCAAGGTAGTCAGCTACTGCTGAGAATACAGCTTCAACTGCTGCTGCTGAGTCTTTCTTAGTCAATTCTGTAGCTTCTGCTACTTTAGCGATCAAATCTTGTTTGTTTGCCATGTTAATGATTCCTCCAATTTAATTTCTAATTAACAATTATAATCATATCCTAAAATCCCTTTTAGGTCAAGTTAAAAACGCTATTTCTTCCCATTTTATTTATTTTTTTAAGAGTAGTAACGTACTAAAATAGCCCAAGCGTTCTCACCCGTGTGAGTTTGAATAATAGAGCCCGTTTCCAAAACTGAAATTGGCTTTTCAACATAAGCTTGTAAGCTTTCTTTCATCTCTTTGGCCCAATCAACACTGCCAGAATATGAAATTCCAATCTCTGCTACAGAACGTTCAGAGAGCGACGTTATCAACTCATCTAACCATTTTTTAAAAGTTTTAGCTCCACGACCTTTAACGATTGGCTGCAATTCATGGTCTTTCATCTGCATGACAACACGTATATTGAGAAGGGAGCTCAACAATCCAGTTACACGGCCAATTCGTCCACCTTTGACAAGATTTTCCAAAGTAGAAACACCAATATAGAGTTCTGTGTGTTTTTTTACCTCTTCTATGCGAGTTAAAATTTCCTCCATATCTTTGCCTTCTTGTGCTAACTTCGCAGCCTCAACAACTTGGAATTTCAGGGCTTGGTCAGTGAAGGAACTATCAATAACTGTCACATCGGCAGTAGATAAGCTAGCACCTTGACGTGCCGCTTCTACAGTACCAGAAAGGGCATGAGACATATGAATAGCAAGAATCTGGCTACCATCCTTGCATAGTTCTTCAAAAACTTCAGCGAAGACACCTACAGGTGGCTGACTTGTTTTCGGAAGATTCTTACTTTCTTGCATCAACTGAAGAAATTTACCTTCTTCTTTCAAATCCGCATCAGAATAAACAACATTATCAATCATTACAGATAATGGAACAACAGTGATATCTAATTGTTTTACTAGTTCAGGTTCAATAGTAACAGATGAATCGGTTACAATCTTAATTTTTGTCATAGTATCAATCTTTCTATTTTAGGATTCAGATTGGTTTTCTTACTTTTAATTATATCAAAAAAAGATTAAAAATCCTAATGGAGTCATTCAAATTTTCCTTAAAAATTTGATATAATCTACTTATAAGAAAAGAGGTTCCTATGATTAAAAAAATTTACCCCATTTTAACCATTTTACTAGGTGCTGCTATTTATGCTTTTGGTCTGACTTATTTTGTAGTTCCCCATCATCTCTTTGAAGGAGGGGCGACAGGTATTACCCTCATCACCTTTTATCTTTTTAAAATCCCTGTTTCGCTCATGAACTTGCTGATTAATATTCCTCTTTTCATCCTAGCTTGGAAGATTTTTGGAGCAAAATCTCTCTATTCTAGTTTACTAGGAACCTTAGCCTTGTCCGCCTGGTTGGCTTTTTTTGAGCGTATTCCCCTTCATATTGATCTTCAAGGTGATTTACTGATCACAGCCCTTATAGCTGGGATTCTATTGGGAATTGGGCTCGGAATTATCTTCAATGCTGGTGGGACAACTGGTGGAACTGATATTGTAGCTCGTATTCTCAATAAATACACTCATATATCTATGGGAAAACTGCTTTTTATCTTAGATTTTTGTATTCTCATGCTTATTCTCCTAATCTTTAAGGATCTGAGATTAGTTACCTACACGCTCTTATTTGATTTTATCGTTTCTCGTGTTATTGATTTGATCGGCGAAGGTGGCTATGCAGGTAAAGGATTTATGATTATCACAAAACGTCCTGACCAACTTGCTAAGGCGATTAATGATGACCTAGGAAGAGGCGTTACTTTCATCTCAGGTCAAGGTTATTATAGTAGAGAAGATTTAAAAATCATTTACTGTATTGTCGGAAGAAATGAAATTGTGAAAATGAAGGAAATGATTCATCGAATCGATCCTCAAGCCTTTATAACTATCACAGAAGCTCACGAAATCCTTGGAGAAGGATTTACATATATAAAAGAATAAACAAAAAGCTGGGAAGTGTACTGACCCCCGGGCTAAGTCCTTTTAGTTTTACCTTAATTCGTTTATTGTTGTAGTAATCAATATAGTCTACAATGGCTTGTTCCAATTGCTTAAGCGACTGAAACGACTTCTCATAACCGT
>NZ_NCVN01000045.1:0-2368 GCF_002096925.1 Streptococcus mitis
GATGAACGTAAAATCCCGCGTCGTAAACTCAAGAAAGTCTTGCGTAAAGTCAAAGATGATTTTTCAGTACGTGCTGAAAAGTATGAGAAGTATCAGGAGACATTTGAAGGGCGTAACAGTTTTTCCAAAACCAATCCAGATGCCACTTTTATGCGAATGAAAGAAGACTATATGAAAAATGGCCAACTCAAGGCTGCTTATAATCTTCAAATCGCTACTGAAAGTAGCCCCTCAAAAGGGACTGTAGTATGAACGAACGCTATCAAAACTTGAAAGCTAAAGAATATCAGGCGCTTTTATCTCCCGAAGGAAGACAGATTTTCGCTCAACACAAGATTGATGTGGAACCTGTCTGTGGGCAGATAAAGGCTTGTTTGGGTTACAAGAGATGTAATCTGAGAGGGAAGCGTCAAGTGAGAATTGACATGGGATTGGTACTTATGGCCAATAACCTCCTCAAATACAATAAGAGAACGACTCAAAATTAAAAAGCTAGAGTTCCACAATTGGAAATCTCTAGCTTCTTTGTGGTTGAGAACTATTTTGTCTTAGGTTCTTTATAAATATGAATTATCTTTGTTTTGCTAATCTTAACTAATTGCTGGGCGGTTACGATTTATTCATTGTTTTTAAAAATGCCCAGTTACCAATTGATCTTGAACCGTATTCTAAGTCCATATGGTCCAGAAATACATAATCGTTTTTTTCGTAGAATGAGGCATTTCTTGCTGTGCTGGTAATGAGGCCCAAGTGTTTACAGCCTTTTGATTTGACATAAGGTTCAATCCCTTGTGTCAGAAAAGTACTGCCTATTCCACGCCCCTTACTTTCTATATTGACAGCTAAAGCCATCAAATACCAATCAAACTCCCCTGATTTTTCTAAATGCTTTTTGGAACGTTTTACAAAGTCAAAGTATTTAAGGAGATTTTGTGGTCGAATGTAGCGAAAAATGTTTGCCCCACCATTTCGTAGATAGGATAGTATACAGAAATCCTTTTGTTGCAAAAAGGCAACTGCAAGTAATTCTCCATCCTGTTCCGCAACTAAACAGTTTCCTTTTTGAATATAGACTCTAGTAAGCAGAATTTGCAATGTTTCTACAAAAGCAGGATAGGAGTCAGGTTTCTTCAAATCATCAGTTATAATCGTTAAAAAGGGATAGTCAAGAAAAGACTTGGCTAATAGTTTTCCAATTTTTTCGTATTCTTCAAGTCTTGCCTCTCGATATATCATGTCTCCCATGCTTGTCTCCTTTGTTAGCCATAAAACCATGAATGATAGGATTTCAAGATAAAAAAATGGAGATGATTTAAAAAGCAAGTTAGAACCCAACTCTGTGCTATAAGGTTCAATAGCTTTCAAATCTCTCCAAGATTTTATTTGGTCGGAATTGAAATTCCAATTAATTTTTCTGAATAGAGGGTTTTGATATTGGCCTCATCAATAGAGTCCTTATCAATTTTACGTTTCAAGAAAAATTCTTGAATAGCTTCGATTTCAGGTTCGCGGATAGCGCGGTGTTTGTTTGAGATGAGGATTTCATAGTGAAGCGGAGCTTGGGTAAAAATAACATCAGTATTTCCAGCAGAATAAACCTCAACAAGGGTTGCATCTGTACTTTCTAGCTGGCTTTTAACAAGTTGCGAGTGTGAGTTTGTCGTATTGATTAGCTTCATAACATTTCCTCCGATTTTCTAATTCTATTATAGCACTTTTTGAATAAAGTAGCTTGATTTAGTCAATCTTATGCTGTTTTTTCCAAGATTCAATAGCCCATTTATGGCTACCACGTTTGAGGTTTTCAATAGCCTCGTCAATAGGGAACCAGGCAATATGATTAAAGTCCTCTAGTGGCTTTTGCACTTCTTTGAAAGAAGTCGCTTCATAGAGGTAGGCAGGGTTGTAGTAGTAGGTGTCACGATGACGAGAGTAGAAATATTCGTCAGCTTGTCCGTAATAAGTACCAATTTCAGCTGTAAAGCCAAGCTCTTCAATCAATTCACGTTTTAGGGCTTCCTGATGGTTCTCACCAGCTTCAATTTCACCACCTGGTAGGAACCAAGCGCCATTGGGTGCTTGAACAAGAACAATTTGTTTTTGTTCAGCATCAGGGATAACTGCATATACTCCATAGCGTGAAACATAGTCTGTATTTGCTTTCTTTTCTCCGAAAGTTGGAGTTGCCATTGCATTTTCCTCATTATCTATTATCTTTATTATTATCTTAATGTACAAAGGCCAAGCTGTCAAGAACTTATAGTTATTTTAGTAAAAAGAGTCTGGGACAATAGTCCCTTATCTCCAAAAAAAACAACGGCAAATCCGTTGTTTCAGATTGAAGACAAACATCGTTTTAATGTTTGTC
>NZ_NCVN01000011.1:0-90581 GCF_002096925.1 Streptococcus mitis
GTGGTTATCTGGTAAATCATAAAAGAGTTCAACGCTTGATGAAAGTACTCAATTTACAAGCTAAAATGCGACAGAAACGAAAATATTCTTCTCATAAAGGAGACGTTGGCAAGAAAGTAGATAACCTTATTCAACGCCAATTTGAAGCAGCCAAACCAATGGAAAAGTGTTATACGGATGTGACAGAGTTTGCCATTCCAAATAGCACGCAGAAATTGTATTTATCGCCTGTTTTAGATGGCTTTAACAGCGAAATTATTGCTTTTAATCTTTCTTGTTCTCCTAATTTAGAACAAGTAAAAACGATGTTGGAACAGGCCTTCACAGAGAAACACTACGAGAATACGATTCTCCATAGTGATCAAGGCTGGCAATACCAACACGATTCTTATCATCGGTTCCTAGAGAGTAAGGGAATTCAAGCATCTATGTCGCGCAAGGGTAACAGCCCAGACAACGGTATGATGGAGTCCTTCTTTGGCATTCTGAAATCGGAGATGTTTTACGGTTATGAGAAGTCGTTTCAGTCGCTTAAGCAATTGGAACAAGCCATTGTAGACTATATTGATTACTACAACAATAAACGAATTAAGGTAAAACTAAAAGGACTTAGCCCTGTACAATACAGAACTAAATCCTTTGTATAAATTAATTGTCTAACTTTTGGGGGTCAGTACAGAAAAGCTTAATATGATAGGCTTTTTATTTTAATTAACGTACAGTGCGGATACGCATTGTGTTTGTACGTACAGCTTCTCCAAGTGGTACACCAGCTACGATAACGATATCATCACCAGATTGTACAAGACCTGCTTCAACTGCTTTACGTTCAGCAATTTCAAACATATCGTCAGTTGATGATGGAGCATCTGTCAACATTGGGATAACACCCCAGTTCAACATCAATCCACGTTCTGTCAATTCGTCGAATGTCAATGCCAAGATATCAGCATTTGGACGGTATTTAGAGATCAAACGTGCAGTGTGACCTGTCTTAGTAAGAGTTACAACCAATTTAATGTCCATTGAGTTAGTAGCATCTTTAACAGCTGAAGCCATTACTTCTGTCTTAGAGTTACGTTCAAATGAATCTGAGTTCAAGCGACCGTATTCGTTAAGAAGAGTTTGAGCGTTCTTGTCGATTGTAGCCATTGTAGTTACTGACTCAAGTGGGTATTTACCGTTTGCAGACTCACCTGAAAGCATTGTAGCGTCAGTACCGTCGATAACAGCGTTGAATACGTCTGATACTTCTGAACGAGTTGCACGTGGTTTTTCAGTCATTGTTTCAAGCATGTTTGTTGCAGTAATAACAACTTTACCTGCAGCATTAACTTTCTTGATGATCATTTTTTGGTAAACTGGAACCATTTCGAATGGTACTTCGATACCCATGTCACCACGAGCAATCATGATACCATCAGCAGCTTCGATGATTTCATCCAAGTTGTCGATACCTTGTTGGTTTTCGATTTTAGCGAACAATTGAACATGTCCGTTTCCAGTTTCTTCACAGATTGCACGAACTTCGTTCACATCTTTTGCAGTACGTACGAATGAAATAGCGATGAAGTTGATACCTTGTTCAAGACCAAAGCGGATATCATCGTTATCACGTTCAGCAAGTGCTGGGAAAGGAATTTTAGTGTTAGGGATGTTAACACCTTTTTGTTTAGCAATTACGCCATCGTTTTCAACTTCAACTTCAAATTCACGAGTCGCATCATCTTTAGCAACAACGAGAAGACCAAGTTTACCATCGTCAACCAAAACTTGACGACCAACTTCAACATCATCATAGATATCAAGAGCACCAGCAACGTTCAATGCGATTACATCACGAGTTGATTTGATTCCTTGCTTAGTAGCAACACGAATTTTTTCACCAGTTGTGTAAGAGTACTCTTTTGCATCTCCTTCAAACAATTCAGTACGGATTTCTGGTCCTTTAGTATCAAGAAGGAAACCAACTTTTTTACCTGCAAGTTTTTCAGCAAGTTTAACAGTTGCCATACGGTCACCTTGTTCTTGGTGGTCACCGTGTGAGAAGTTGAAACGGAATGTGTTAGCACCAGCTTCAATCAATTTAGCAATGTTTTTAGCTGAAGCTTCAACATCAAGTTTTTCGCCCCAGTATCCGTCATCACCGAATTTTTTACCACCACGGATTTCTACCGCAGGTCCCAAAGTTGCAACGATTTTTACACGTTTGTTCATGATTTTTGTGACTCCTTTATATATGACCTTTTTGGTCTTATTAACTAAATTATAAATTATGACAAGCTCTTATTCAAGCTAGATAGCTCAAGGTCAGCCTTGTGTGGGTTGTTAACCACAATCTTACCATCTGCAGTAAGGCTAAACAATGCTCCTTCTTCTGCAGTTCCAAGAATAGGGTTTTCAACCATTTTCTCGTTACGGATACCAACCGCAACACCACCGATACCTTCTTTAAGAAGTTTAACAGCATGTGCACCCATACGTGATGCCAAAACACGGTCACGCGCAGTTGGAGAACCACCACGTTGAATATGTCCAAGTTCTGTCACACGAAGGTCGCTTGTATCCCCAGCTTCTTTTAGTTTTTGACCAAATTCAGCCGCTGACATCACACCTTCTGCCAAGACGATGATGTTGTGTTTTTTACCACACTCATAACCACATTTAATGCTTTCAACGATATCTTCAATCTTGAATCCTTCTTCAGGAATGATGATTTCATCAGCACCAGTTGCGATACCTGCCCAAAGAGCGATATCACCTGCGTTACGGCCCATAACTTCGATAACAAAAGTACGACGGTGACTTGATGACGTATCACGAATCTTATCGATAGCGTCCATAGCAGTCGTAACCGCTGTATCAAAACCGATTGTAAAGTCAGTACCAACGATATCGTTATCGATTGTACCTGGAAGACCGATAGCTGGGAAGCCATGTTCAGTCAAACGCATAGCACCGTGGTAAGATCCGTCACCACCGATAACAACTACACCTTCAATCCCGTGTTTTTTCAATTGCTCAATCCCTTTAAGTTGCCCTTCAAGTTGAGCGAACTCTGGATAGCGAGCTGAGTGAAGGAAAGTACCACCACGAGAAATGATATCTCCTACTGAAGCTGCATCTAGGGGATGAATTTCACCGGCAACCATACCAGCATATCCATCATAGATACCAAACACTTCCATTCCTTCTGAAATTGCTTGACGAACAACTGCTCGGATGGCAGCGTTCATACCAGGGGCGTCTCCACCACTAGTCAAAACAGCAATACGTTTCATTTGGTTATGCTCCTTTTTCTTTTAACATTCTTACTGATTATACCACATTTACATTGAAAATTCTTCTATTTTCCGTAATTTTAGCGATAAATCGTTTTCATAACGATTTCATTCAATTTCGCCTCTAATTCATCAGATTTAGCTACAAAATGGTTGGGAGAAACAATTGTTCTCTGTTCCTCTTCATACCTGATAATGACTGGGATTGGGCCTTTATACTGGTCTAAAATACGTGACATTTCTTGATCCGAGTCATGATTTTTCACCTGAATCCAAAAGCGCTCAGCAACTGCTTCTCTTATTTCTTGTGCAATCATTTGCAGACGACCGTCACGTGATTGGATTTTTCCTTTTATATAGTAGAAGGCTCCTTCTCTTACTTCCTGTCCAACCTGTCGATATAAATCTGAAAAGAGGGTAACATCCAATTTTTTCTTACTGTCATCCACCTGTAAGAAAGCCATATTTTCACCTTTTTTGGTACGAATTACTTTTATCTTCTGAACTTCAACCAAGATAATAGCATAGCTATTTTCTAACAAATTACTAATAGGAGTAATCGGATAAATAGCCTTGCTTAAAATAGCTTGTAGTGGATGTTTGCTAACGCCTACTCCTAGAAACTCTTGTTCCATGTAGAATTTTTCTTGCTCCGTCCAGTCCTCCGAATCTTGCCAACTATAAATGCTCTCTCCAAATAAGCTTCCTAATACTTTCACAAATTCAAATAGATTAGCTAAATTATTGAATACTTTTTGACGATTTTTTTCAAATGAATCGAAAAGACCAACTTTTACCAAAGGTTCCAGCAAAGGAAGTTTCAAATAATTCTCAGGTAGTTTAGCTAAAAAATCTTCAATATTAGAATAAGGTCTATGTTCAATAATCCAAAGCGCCAAATCCTTGCTGAGCCCCTTAATCGATTTCAAACCTAGATAGATAGACTTGTTGGCAATTTTATCGTGATAGGGAATAGTATTGATGGACAATGGGGCTACTTCAAAACCTGCTTCTAAGGCATCTGTTACATAATCACTATTGGCAGAATTCAACATGACCTGATAAAAAATAGCTGGATAATGTGTTTTGAAATAAGCCAACTGGAAAGCCAAAGCTGAGTAAGCATAGGCGTGAGATCTATTAAATCCATAACCTGCAAACTTCTCCATAACATCAAAAACCTGCTCTGCTTTTTCCGCAGTATGACCAGCTTCTATGGAACCTTGAATAAAGGAAGTCCTCATCTCATGCATAGCAGAGGCATCCTTTTTCCCCATAGCTCGACGCAAAATATCGGCCTTCCCAAGACTAAATCCAGCAAATCGCTGAGCAACCTGCATAACCTGCTCCTGATAGAGCATAATGCCATAAGTTGGAGCCAAAATATCCTCCAGTGCTGAATCTAGAACAGTCACTTCTTCCTGCCCATGCTTTCTTGACACAAAATTATTGATGTAGTCACTTGCACCTGGTCGATTTAGAGAAGTAGTTGCTACGACATCTTCAAAACAGACTGGCTGCACACGCTTGAGTAGGCGAATAGCACCAGGTTGTTCAAATTGAAAGATACCTTTTGTATTGCCAGAAGCAAAAAGAGCTAACGTTTCTTTGTCTTCCAAATCGATTTCTTCTATTTTCAAGTGAATGCCTTCTGTTTCAGCAAGCAACTCTTGCATTTTCTGGACAAAGGTCAAATTTCGTAGCCCCAGAAAATCCATCTTCAAAAGTCCACTCGCTTCGACTCCATGAGCATCATATTGAGTCAGTGGAATTTCGTCACCATGCTTTAGAGGGATGTAATTGGTCAAATCTTGGTCACTGATTACAACACCAGCCGCATGGACAGAGGTTTGTCTTGGATATCCCTCAATCTTGCAGGCAATTTCAAAAGCTTTTTGGTATTCTAACTTACTATTGATTTGCTGACGAAACTGGAGGTTACCTTCATAGGCTGACTTAAGATTATCACGAAAACTGATTTTCTTGGTAATTGCAGATAATTCATACTCTGGCACACCAAAGCGCTTCAAGACATCTCGCAAAGCTTGTTTGGCACCAAAGGTTGAAAAAGTAACGATTTGAGCCGCATGTTTACTGCCGTATTTATTACCAACATATCTGATAAAATCTGGACGATAAATATCTGGGATATCAATATCAATATCAGGCATAGTATAGCGTTCACGATTGAGGAAGCGTTCAAAAATGAGATTCTTCTCCACCGGGTCAATCCCTGTAATATCTAAGGCATAAGAAACCAAGCTGCCTACTGCAGAACCCCGTCCCATTCCCATATAATAGCCATTCGAACGTCCAAAACGCAATAAATCCCAAACAACCAAGAAATAATCATCAAAGCCCATATCATGAATAACAGCCAATTCTTGGTCTAGACGGTCTTGATATTCTTTACCAGTTAACCCCTTCTGAGCAAGCCCCAATTCAGCACGTTCTCTCAATTCTTCTACTGCTGGCCTTGCTGGATTAAAACGAGGCAATTTTAGACTAGTATCCAAGTCGTAAGAAATGCCTGAAATAAGCTTTTCTAAATTGTCCAAGGCTTGCGGAAAACGCTCTTGAAATAATTTCTCTAAAGAATTTGCTGATACAAAGACATCTTGTCGTGAACGCAAGGGAACTTCTCTAAGTGGTAGATTTTCTTTAATCGCTGTTAAGACTTGCAAAACTTCTCTATCCCTGCTTTCAAAGGCATTTACCCGATACAGTGGCAAAATAGGATGATGAAATTCGCTTGCCAGTGTTTCTGGGTAAACCCCAATATAATAATCACAGCCTAGATTTAGCGACTCCAGTCCATCAAAATAAGGCACAATTACAGCAATATGCTCCAGGTACTGAGATAAAACTGACCAATTTTTCTCCCCCTGCATCTTGGCTGTTGAAAGCTTCATCAACTGCTGATAGCCTACACTAGATAGAGCTAAAAAGCGCAGATTCACTTCCTGCTCATCCACTAAAACAGTCATTTCAATCCCTAATAAAGGATGAATGCCGTATTTTTTTGTAACCTCTAGAAAGTCAAAAGCACCATAAAGATTATCGATATCCATCATAGCCAGATGAGTGTATCCGAATTCTTTAGCTGCTCTCACATACTTGTCGATCGAAATGACGCTCTCCATAAAACTATAGACTGTTTTTGTATCTAGTTGTGCGATCAATTTACACTTCTCCTCTATCGTTCTCACTATATTATACCATTTTCTTTAAATTTCTATTACTATTACTGATGCTTTAATATCTAATAACTCAAATCATAGTTGACTAGACGATCCTTGCCCGATTTTCAACAGCATCGCTAATATTTTTGTATTTAAGCTTATCATTTTACATGTTTATTTCATAAGTACTTATTTTTATTTATTATAATTTCTGTTAATTTTTATAGTTTCTTTTCTCTCTATTTTTTGATATAATAACCTTAATATATTTCATAAATAGGAGGTCTTATGCGTTTTAATCAATACAGCTATCTTAAAACTTCATCAACGCAGGCCCTGAATGATTTAGTTTCTTTAGGTTTCAACCTAAAACCTACTGATTCAGAAAAAAAGCAATTTGAGGACTTTATTCGTAAAATTTATTTCACATATCAAAATACAGATTATCCCTTGTCTATACTTTCTTCAGATAAAAAAACTGACTTACTGACATTTTTTCAGTCAGACAAAGAACTGACTGCAGATATTTTCTATACTGTAGCCTTTCAACTTTTAGGTTTTTCTTATTTGGTTGACTTTGAAGACGTTGAGCAATTTCGTCAAGAAACAGAATTTCCTATCAAATATGGTGACTTGATTGAAAATCTCTATCAGTTACTCAATACTCGCACCAAAAAGGGAAACACTCTTATCGACCAACTTGTCAGTGACGGTCTTATTCCTGAGGATAATGACTACCACTACTTTAACGGCAAGAGTTTGGCTACTTTTTCTAGCCATGATGCCATTCGAGAAGTCGTTTACGTTGAGTCTCGTGTCGATACTGACCGAAAAGGGCTACCAGACTTAGTCAAGGTTAGCATTATTCGTCCTCGTTTTGATGGAAAAATCCCTGCTATCATGACAGCCAGTCCCTATCATCAAGGAACAAATGACAAGGCTAGTGACAAGGCTCTCTACAAGATGGAGGGCAATCTCGAGGTTAAACCTGCTCACAAGATTGAGCTAGAGGAACCTCAACTAAATCTCGTCCAACCTCAAGGTCAAGCTGAGCTTGTGTCAGAAACTGAGGAAAAGCTAACGCACATCAACGCTAGCTATACTCTCAACGACTACTTCCTTCCACGAGGTTTTGCCAATCTGTATGTCTCAGGTGTTGGTACCAAAGACTCTACTGGTTTCATGACTAACGGAGACTACCAGCAAATCGAGGCTTATAAAAATGTCATCGATTGGCTTAATGGCCGTTGCCGTGCTTTCACTGACCACACGCGCCAACGTCAAGTCAAGGCTGACTGGTCAAACGGAAAAGTTGCTACAACTGGACTTTCCTATCTAGGTACCATGTCCAATGGTCTTGCGACTACAGGTGTAGATGGTTTAGAGGTTATTATTGCCGAGGCTGGTATTTCTTCGTGGTACAACTACTATCGTGAAAATGGTCTGGTAACCAGCCCAGGCGGTTATCCCGGTGAGGACTTTGACTCCCTTGCTGAACTAACCTACTCTCGTAACCTCTTGGCTGGCGACTATACCCGTGGCAATGAATCTCACCAAGCTGACTTAGAAAAAGTAAAAGAACAACTGGAACGAAAGACCGGCGACTATAACCAGTTTTGGCATGACCGTAACTATCTGCTCAATGCCCATAAGGTAAAAGCAGAGGTTGTCTTTACCCACGGTTCACAGGATTGGAATGTTAAACCACTTCATGTTTATCAGATGTTTCATGCCCTTCCTACTAATATAAATAAGCATCTCTTTTTCCATAATGGCGCCCATGTGTACATGAACAACTGGCAGTCCATTGACTTCCGTGAGTCCATGAACGCCTTATTGACAAAGAAATTACTGGGACAAGATACAGATTTCCAACTTCCTACTGTCATTTGGCAGGACAATACAGCTCCTCAGGCTTGGTTATCACTTGATACCTTCGGTGGGCAAGAAAACTTTGAAACTTTCGCACTTGGTCAAGAAGAGCAAGTTATTCAAAACCTGTACTCAGATAAAGATTTTGAGCGTTATGGTAAGACATACCAGACCTTCAATACAGAACTCTATCAAGGGAAAGTCAATCAGATTACTATTGACCTTCCTATAACCAAAGATCTTCACTTGAACGGTCGTGCTCAGCTCAATCTACGTATCAAATCCAGCACAAACAAGGGGCTCTTATCAGCTCAACTGCTAGAATTTGGACAGAAAAAATACCTACAACCTTATCCAGCTGTTTTAAGTGCTAGAACTATTGACAACGGTCGCTACCATATGTTGGAAAATCTCTGTGAATTGCCTTTTCGTGAAAATACACAACGCGTCGTGACAAAAGGCTACCTCAATTTGCAAAATAGAAATGGTTTACTGTCAGTAGAGGATATTAAGGCAGATGAGTGGATGGATATCCAATTTGAACTGCAACCAACTATTTATAAGTTAAAAGAAGGAGATACTCTTCGTCTAGTCCTCTATACTACTGACTTTGAAATCACAATTCGTGACAATACCGCTTACCACCTGACTGTTGATCTTGAACAGTCTAGTCTTATCCTACCTTGTCAAAAGGTATAATATAACAGAGATTCAGTATGGAAAAATTTCCACTTGAAGAGTCTAACAAAACATAAACTTGGTATCAAATCCACTCTCAAAGAAGGGCTTATGATAATCCCATAACGGGAGCTTGTACAAAAGATACTAACCCCAAAAACCAACATGTGTACTCATTAATAATACTCGCTACCACACCACATGTTGGAAAATCTCTGTGAATTGACATTAATCGTAAATTCACAACAAGTCGTGACAAAAGGCTACCCAAATTGAATGATTTACTGTTAGTAAAGAACACAACAGATATAAAGCCTATTCATCTACATTCAACTAGTGACAAGTTAAAGGAAGGAGATTTTCTCCGTATAGTTCTTTATACTACTGACTTTGAAATCATCATACGTGACAATACCGCTTACCACCCGACTGACATTCTCGTTCAGTCCACGCTTTCTGTACCTTGTACAAGGAGTAACAATTTATGAACAAATCTGAACACCGACACCAACTCATACGAGCTCTTATAACGAAAAACAAGATTCATACTCAAGCTGAGCTACAAGCTCTTCTTGCTGATAACGACATTCAAGTTACACAAGCTACACTTTCGAGAGATATTAAAAGTATGAACCTTTCAAAAGTACGAGAAGAAGACAACTCTTACTACGTGCTCAATACAGGTTCTATCTCAAAATGGGAAAAACGTCTCGAAATTTATATGGAGGATGCTCTTGTCTTGATGCGCCCAGTTCAACATCAAGTCCTACTAAAAACCCTTCCTGGACTTGCTCAATCCTTTGGTTCTATCATTGATGCTTTGAGCTTCCCTGACGCTATCGCTACTCTCTGTGGAGATGATGTCTGTCTCGTCATCTGTGAAGATGCAGAAGCTGCTCAAAAATGCTTTGAAGAATTGAAAAAATTCGCTCCACCATTTTTCTTTGAAGAATAAGAAAATTCCGTGTCTGATGTGGCACGGAATTTTGTTATATTCTTTACTGAGATGGATTCTCTTTTTTAGTTCGTGCTAATCTCAGGGCACGATTTGGATTGAGACGATTAAACAGTTCTTCCAATTTCTTTTCATTCCAAACGTCTGCGGCGGAAACAAAGTTGCCATCCGCATCTCGGAAAGATATCGGTTTATCTCCCATATCAGTCTCCTAGTCTACAAATTCAAACTCAAACTTACCAATGCGGACCAAATCACCATCTTTAGCTCCACGCTCACGAAGGGCTTCATCAACCCCCATGCCCCGTAGCTGGCGAGCAAATTTCATGACCGATTCGTCACGATCAAAGTTGGTCATATTAAAGAGTTTCATGAGTTTTTCACCAGAAAGCACCCATGTCGCATCGTCATCACGACTAATTTCAAAGGCTTTTTCTTCCTCGTCAAATCCATAGTAAACTTCTTCTTCCATATCTGACTCGTCGTAGAGCAAGAATTCTGGTGTCTTGTCTAGCAATTCAGCTGTAGCATCCAAGAGCGTTGCCAGACCTTGCTTGGTCAAACCAGAAATTGGGAAGATAGCTGGTAACTCTTCAAATTCATCATAATTTTCAGCTAATTTCTTCTTGAATTCTTCAAGATTTTCCTGACTCTCAGGCATATCCATCTTATTGGCTACGATAATCTGTGGACGCTCCATGAGACGAAGATTGTATGACTCCAACTCCTTATTGATAGCTAGGTAGTCCTCATAAGGATCACGGCCTTCGCTAGCTGACATATCAATAATATGAAGGATGACACGTGTACGCTCGATGTGACGGAGGAACTGAGTTCCCAGACCAACTCCTTGACTAGCCCCTTCAATCAAACCTGGTAAATCAGCTACTGCAAAGGATTCACCTGATTGGGTACGAACCATACCTAGATTTGGCACAATGGTCGTAAAGTGGTAGGCACCAATTTTAGGTTTAGCTGAGGTAATAACACTTAAAAGTGTTGATTTCCCAACAGATGGGAATCCAACTAAACCAACATCAGCCAAGATTTTTAGTTCCAATTGTAACTCACGTTCCTGACCTGGTTCTCCATTTTCAGAGATTTCCGGTGCAGGATTTTTTGGTGTTGCAAAGCGGATATTTCCACGTCCACCACGACCACCGTGGGCAACGATAAATTCTTGACCGTGTTCAATCAAATCTGTCAAGACCTTGCCTGTCTCAGCATCACGCACAGTCGTACCTTGTGGTACTCGAACTCTAAGGTCCTCAGCACCACGACCATGCATCCCTTTGGTCATTCCTTTCTCACCAGAATCAGCCTTGAAATGGCGATTATAGCGGAAATCCATGAGAGTACGTAGACCTTCGTCTACAACGAAGACTACATTACCTCCACGACCACCGTCACCACCCCAAGGACCGCCATTAGGGACATATTTTTCACGGCGAAAGGCAACCATACCATCGCCACCATTACCAGCCTTGACCTTGATCTTGGCTGTATCTAAAAACATACTCATTTTTTTCTTCTCACTTTAAAAAAGGGCTGGGAAATCCCAGTCACAAAATTTTCTTGAATCTATTTTATAGATTACTGAGGGCACCAATTGCAGTTGCAAAAATACCCAAAATACTTGCTACTAACATGATAAGTACGATAAGCAAGGTTAATTTCTCAAACATAGTTTTTTTACGTTTTCCATTATCTCCAAATGCCATTTTTATCTCCTTCGTTACATTCTATTTTCTATTATCTTAGCATGAATTTAGCTAGTTTTCAATAGTCACTTGCTACCGGCGCAATAATCCATAAAATGATATAAGCTACAATTCCTGCCCCATAACAAAATGCAAGAACACCCCATATTACGCGAACGATAGTTGGATCCATATCAAGATAATGGGCCACTCCGGCACAAACACCCGCAATCTTTTTATCAAGACCACTTCTCATTAATTGTTTTTTCATGGCTGTTCCTCTTTCTATTCCTCATGGTCTTTCCAATAATCTCTTATGCTGATTAACTGCGTTTTTGAAGCCTTCAGCATGCGTCTAGAGCCTTTTACGGGCACAGCGACCACCTTTTGCGGAAGATACAAAACTGTCTTAAAGATACGCTGGCTGACCGTATCATCTTTGGCTAAATCTTTCTGGAAGTTATTTGAAATGATGGCATCCAGATAAAACTCATGCACTCGTTTTCCAAAGTTCTCAGCTGAAATCTCGTACAACTTCTCTGATAAGGTATGCTCATCCATATCTGGCGTTGCAATCAGGGCCTCCAAAATAGCTCCGGCCAAATCATGTTCCCCATAGTACAAGGTTCCAAACATTTTATCACTGATAAGATTGTCCAGATAAGGATTTCCGTGAGCAATGACAGGCGTCCCACTAGCTAAGCTTTCCAAGTAAGTTAAACCTTGCGTTTCACTTGTTGAGGCCGAGATGAAGAAATCTGCCGCCTTATAGTAAAGAGCGGTCTCACTAGGAGCAATCATCCCTGTAAAGACAACAGAGTCTTGAATCTCTAGTTTCTGGGCTTGCTCTTTGAGATCATCCAGATAAGGTCCATCCCCAGCAACTACCAGTTTAACCTTGTCTTCCTCTTTCAGAACTTCTGCAAAGGATGCTAGTACTGCCTGAATATTTTTTTCATAGGAAATTCTGGAAAGGCTAAGCAACATCTTTTCATCATCTTGAATCCCTAGTTTACTACGTAGTTCTTTCAGATTTTCTTGCTTGATTTCTGGACGTTCAAACTTGGCTAATTCAATCCCAGTAGGAATAACACGTTTTTCAACCTTGACTTTATAGTCAGATAGCAAGTCTCGGACAATCTCACTCGGGCAAATCACCCCATCCACATCATGCAGGAAACCTCTTACTAAGTACTTGACCATACTAGGACGAATCAACATCCCCTTGGCAATATAATGTACATAGTCTTCGTATTGGGTGTGATAGGTATGGATGACTGGAATCTTCAATTCACGTGCAATCCAAATCCCCAACAGACCAAGAGAAAATTCTGTCTGAGTATGGATAATATCCAGTTGATATTGTTTAGCAATTTCAAGCGCCTTGCTGAAACCTCGATAGGCAAAGCGACGATCTTTAAAAGCAAAGAAAGGAACACTTGGAATGCGGATAATTTGCCAATCTTCATAACGATTGACATCCTTATCTGTCGTTGTAAAGATAAAAACAGCATGTCCCTGCTTTTCAAGTTCGGTTTTCAAGGTTCGAATACTGGTCGCAACACCTGAAACCTGAGGAAAATAGGTATCTGTAAATAAACCAATTCGCATAGATTACCTCACTTTTTACTTTCTCCCTAAAGCGGCTTGTTTCTCATAAAAGTCCAACCAGATTTGTAACAGATGCTCTTCAGAATACTCTCTAGAAATATTCTTAGCTTTTTCTTTCAAATCTTTTAAAGCAGCAGGATTCGCTTGATATTCCAGAATAGCTTCTTTCATCTCTTCTCTATCTGCTGTAGCCCGATAATCTCCCTCCAAAATTACCTTATAAAGATCTAAATCACGCAACATAATCGGAGCTTCACAACTGGCAGCCTCTAAAATCGTCATCGGAAAGAGCTCATTATAACTAGGCAACAAGAAAAGATTCGCTAGGGCATACAATTCGCGCATCCGCTCTGGCGATACAATACCTGGAAAAATCAAATTTTTAGGTGGATTCTCCATGATTTTCTTGTAACGTTCATAACCATCTGTCATACCACCAAAAGAGAAACCACCTGCCCAGATAAAGGTAATTTGCGGCAATTCCTCAGCCAGACGGATAAAATCGTCAATCCCTTTGCGTTTCTGAACTTGACCAGCACCTACTACGATAAACTGATTGTTACTAAGACCTAGCTCTGTACGCAGTCTCGCTACCTCTTCTTGCGGAAGAGGATGCCATTTTTCCTTGTTTACAAAGTTAGGAATATAGGTAACTTTTTCACGTGGAATACCAGCTGCCACCAAATCCTCGATAAACATAGGATTGACCACCACCAAGTGCTCCATCCGGTTGTAAAAAGAAAATACATAGCGTTTCACAATTCCCTTTAAGAAAAATGGAATTTTCAAACTCCCCTCAAGTGTATCAGGCAAGAAGTGCACATAGCCAATTTTCCTTCCTGATCGTTTCTTCTGGAATGTTGATAAATAATAGGGGAGATCAATTGTATGAAAGTGAGTCACATCTGCCTCTATTGGAAGATTTTCTGTAACAATCAATTGGTCCTTGGCATCACGATGAAGAAGACGAACTAATTCACGGTAAGCACCTGAAACTCCTTGTCCTGCTACTTTCTCACTTGAACTCAACATATTGATGCGTAATTTCTTTTTTTCCATAGCTACTATTATATCATTTTCTTTGAATAAAATCAGCAAAATAAAGGAGAGACTAGAGGAAAAGAGGGGTAAATTTCCTTATTTTCCAATAATCTCTCACATGCTTTTATATGTTTACTTAATGCCTAGGGCAATGCGTGCATAGCGACTCATTTTTTCAACGGTCCAGGCTGGATACCAAACTAATTTAACCTCAGTATCCGTTACCTCTGGCACCTCTGTCATGGCATCATAAATCTGGTCCGTCAAAAGGTCAGCTAGGGGACAACCCATAGTTGTCAAAGTCATATCAATCTCTGTTTGCCCTGTGTCGCCGTCAAAACGAATCTCATAAATCAAACCAAGATTGACAATATCGATTCCCAACTCAGGGTCAATCACTTCTTCCAAGGCTGATAAAATCCGTGTTTTGATATTTTCAATTTGCTCTTCTGTATAAGCCATATTCATCCTCACTCTTAGTCTTCAATAAAATCACGAAGCGGTTTGCTGCGACTTGGTTGGCGTAGTTTTCTCAAAGCTTTAGCCTCAATCTGACGGATACGCTCGCGAGTCACGTTAAAGACTTTACCAACATCTTCAAGGGTACGCATTTTACCATCATCTAGCCCAAAACGCAGACGCAAAACATTTTCTTCACGGTCTGTAAGAGTATCCAAGACCTCATCCAACTGCTCACGCAAGACAATACGAGTTGTATAGTCCACTGGATTTTCAATCACTTCATCTTCGATAAAGTCCCCAAGGTGGCTATCATCCTCTTCACCGATTGGAGTTTCAAGGGATACCGGTTCTTGGGCAATCTTCAAGATTTCACGAACCTTATCAGGTGTCATATCCATTCGTTCAGCGATTTGTTCTGGTGTTGGATCTTGCCCCAATTCTTGAAGAAGGTTACGCTGTTCACGAACAAGCTTGTTAATCGTTTCAACCATGTGGACTGGGATACGAATAGTACGAGCTTGATCCGCAATAGCACGAGTGATAGCCTGACGAATCCACCAAGTTGCGTAAGTTGAAAACTTGAACCCTTTAGAATAATCAAACTTGTCAACCGCCTTCATCAAGCCCATATTTCCTTCTTGAATCAAGTCAAGGAACTGCATACCACGACCAACATAGCGTTTAGCAATAGAAACAACCAAACGAAGGTTGGCTTCCGCAAGACGTTGTTTGGCTTCGATATCACCAGCTTCAACAGCAAGCGCCAATTCTTTTTCCTCTTCATTGGTCAAGAGAGGTACGACCCCGATTTCTTTCAAGTACATACGGACAGGGTCATTAACCTTAGCCGAAGTTGAACCAATCAAGTCCTCATCACTGAGTTCTGGCTCTTCTTCAGTGCTAAGAACACGCGCACTTGGATTTCCTTCGTTATCTGTGATAGAAATCCCTGCATCCTGAATTCGTTGCAAGAGATCTTCAATCCCATCAGCATCCAAGGTAAAAGGAATCACCAGACTTGCATTAATTTCATCATCAGTTGCTGTCCCTTTTTGTTTATGATTACGGATAAATTCTGCTACTTGTACATCAAATGTTGTTACTTCTTTTTGTTTTGTTGCCATTATTACTCCATTCTTCTCTTTTGGGAAATTAAACGTTCCAATTCTTCTAGGGCTGTGTCTGTATCTCCTACATGGCTCGCTTCCTGCACCTTCTTTTTGATTCTCATATTGTCCTGATTCAAGAGAGCCTTGTTTCGAGTCATTTCTACTTCACTAAGTTCCTGAGGTGACATCTCAGCAGGCAAATCCTGAGCTAAGACTTGGTACCAAGCTCTTTCAACTTCATCTGTCTGTTCTGCTAAAACTTCCGGAGGAAGATTTCCATACTGGCCAAGCAAGTCATATAAGACCTGAAATTCAGGTGTGTCAAATGCAAAGTCTTCCCTTAAACGGTAATCGTTCAAAACAAGAGGAGATTCCATCATTCGATAAAGTAGATGAGCTTCTGCTCTCATAATAGCTGATAACTGCTTGGTGACAGGCATAGTGATTGACGTCGGTCTGGAAATACCTTCCATGCGATTCTGCCTTTGTGCCTGACGACTCTCATTAACAATCTGCTCAATCTGGGCATAATCAAAGGACGCCAGACTGTCAGCTAAAATATGTATATAGCTGTTTTGAGCAGTAATAGATTTTTCTTGAACAATCAAGGGAGCTATTTTTTCAATAAACTCAATCTGAGCCTGCAAATTTTCACTATTTTCAGGTTTGTACTGGTGAATGTAAAACTCAATCGGACTAATACGAGTTTTCGTTAATAGATAGGCCAAGTCTTCTGGACCATTTTTTTGTAGATACTCATCTGGATCCAAGTTATCAGGCATGCTGACAATTTGCACAGGTATATCACCAATTTCATCCAGTGCTTTCAATGTCGCAGCTTGCCCAGCCTTATCGCCATCGTATACCAGAACCAACTTCTTGGTTAACCTTTTCAGATGCTCAACATGCTCACGGCTCAAGGCTGTTCCCATGGACGCCACAGCGTTTTCGATTCCAGCCCGATAGGCTGCAATGACATCCATGAATCCTTCCATCAGGTAAATCTCACTGGTTTTGCCAGAAGATTTTTTTGCCCTATCCATATGATATAATTCGTAACTTTTGTTAAAAATTGCAGTCGATCGGCTATTTTTATACTTAGAAGTTTGTGAATCCGTTTTCTGCCAGATACGACCTGAGAAGGCAATGACCTTGCCCTGGTCATTTGTCAGGGGAAACATGATCCGATTGTGAAATGTATCTACAAATTGATTAGCATCCGAGAGATAAAACAATCCTGAATCTAGAAAATCCTCTTCACGATACTGACCAGACAAACGTTGATAAAGATAGTTGCGTTCTGGAGGTGCTAAACCAATCCGAAAATGTTTGAGCACTTCATCTGTCAAACCACGCTGATAAAGGTAGTTTCTGGCCTCTTCTCCCATAGTCGTTGTCATGAGAATAGCATGGTAAAATTTGGCAGCATCTTCGTGCATATCATAAAGAGCTTGGTGAGGCGAAACTGGCTTATGTTCACTATAAAGCGGCTTTTCAACCTCAATCCCAACACGCTGACCTAAGATTTGGACAGCCTCCATAAAGGGAACCCCTTGGTACTCCTCGATGAACTTAAAGACGTCACCTGATCGACCACAACCAAAACAGTGGTAAAACTGTTTGTCCTCTACAACGTTGAAAGAAGGTGTTTTTTCACCATGAAAAGGACAGAGCCCTAGATAGTTCCGTCCTGCCTTTTGTAAAGAAATCACATCTCCTATGACTTCCACAATGTTGGCATTGTTTTTGATTTCTTCAATGACTTGTTTGTCAACCATACACAATACCTCCATGTTATCATAGTTTACTTTATATAGTATACTTTATTTCAGAAAAAAAGTAAACCATTTCACTCATTTTCCCTACTTTATTCAAAGAGTTGATAATAATCAGAGATTTTCATTTTTGCTTTTTCTTCTTGGTTCAAATCTTGGATAATTCGTCCTTCTTTCATGACAATCAAGCGATTGCCATATTTGAGAGCATCTTCCATATGGTGGGTAATCATAAGCGCTGTCAGCTGATCTTTCTTGACAAATTCATCTGTCAACTCCATGAGTGCGACACTGGTCTTTGGATCAAGGGCTGCAGTATGCTCGTCTAACAAGAGTAATTCTGGACGCTTCAAGGTTGCCATCAAGAGACTCAAAGCCTGTCTTTGTCCACCAGATAAGAACTCAATTGGTGTATTCAAGTGTTTCTCAAGACCGTTTCCCACTTTTTCAATAGTTGCCTGAAACTCATCCTTATAGCTAGCCAGACGTCTCGGAAACAGTCCACGCTTTTCACCACGAAACTTGGCAATCAAAAGATTTTCAGCGACCGTCATACGAGGAGCTGTCCCCATCTTGGGATCTTGGAAGACTCGAGACAGATACTTAGCTCGCTTTTCTGGCGAAAACTTGGTAACATCTTCACCCAAAATACGGATGGTTCCACTGGTTAAGGATAAGGTTCCTGCAATAGTGTTAAAGAGGGTTGATTTCCCAGCTCCATTTCCACCTAAAATCGTGATGAAATCCTGTTCAAAAATTTCTAAGGAAACATCATTTAAAATAATCTTTTCTTCATCAAAGCCATTTTTAACGACTTTGGTTGCATTTTTTAATTCTACAATTGCTGTCATTTGCTTAATTTGGCTCCTTTCAAGATTGTTTGCTTAAATGTTGGAATCATGAGGCAGACTGCTAAAATCACGGCACTGTACAAACGAAGGTAACTTGTATTAAAGCCAAGCGCAATAACTGCCCACACTAAAAATTGATAGGCGATAGAACCTACAACGATGGTAATCAGACGTTCTGCCAAGCTCAAACTCTTGAAGATAACTTCTCCAATAATCAAACTTGCAAGCCCCACAACGATCACCCCGATTCCTCGAGATACATCGGCATAGCCTTCTTGCTGGGCAATAAGAGCCCCTGCAAGGGCAATCACACCATTTGATAAGACCAAGCCCATGAGCTCCATGCGTCCAGTATGAATCCCGAAACTTCTAGCCATATCAGGATTGTCACCTGTAGCAATATAGGCTTGTCCGAGTTTGGTATCCAAGAAAAAGAGCATGAGAGCAATAACAAGACTGACAAAGATGAGACCTGTCAAGAGTTGGTTCAAATCTGAATCAAAAGGCAAAACATCCTGGATTTGCTTGGTTCCAAGCAATCCTAAATTTGCACGTCCCATAATCAAGAGCATGATAGAGTGACAGGAAGTCATCACCAAAATCCCTGAGAGCAAGGTTGGAATCTTCCCTTTTGTATAAAGAAGACCTGCTGCCATTCCAGCCAAACAACCTGCTCCTACAGCAACAAGTGTCGCTAAAAAGGGATTTACACCTTTGGTTATCAGAGTGACAGCAACAGCTCCCCCAAGAGGGAAGGAACCTTCTGTTGTCATATCTGGAAAGTTTAAAATCCTAAATGTCATAAAGATTCCCAGACCTAAAATAGCCCAGACAAATCCTTGAGAAATAATAGATAATATCATCTGTTTCTTAACCTTTTCTATATGATTTCTATTGTAAAAAATTGGAGGAGATGTCCCCAACTCCTCCATTTTAGATTATTCAATCACTTGTCCTGCTTCTTTGAGAACAGACTCAGGAATAGTAATACCTAACTCTTGTGCCAATTTTTTATTGATAACTGATTTACCAGTTGAAAAGACATTGACTGGTGTATCAGCTGGTTTTGCACCTTTCAAAACTTGAGCAATCATTTTGCCAGTTGCCACACCAAGATCATGTTGGTCAACTACAACGGATGCCAAACCACCTGCTTCTACCATGGCAGTTGCACTTGGGTAGATTGGTTTTTTAGCTGATTGGTTGCTTGATACAACAGTTGAGAAGGCTGAAGCAATAGTGTTATCAATTGGAACCCAGATAGCATCAACCTTGCTAGTCATAACGTTAACTGTTGAAGCAATTTCATTTGTTGAAGGAACTGCAAATGTTTCTACTGTCAAACCTGCTTTTTCAGCATAAGCCTTAAATTCTTCTACCTGTGTTTTTGAATTGTCTTCGCTGCTTGAGTAAAGAGCTCCGATAGTTTTCACATTTGGTGTCAGAGCCTTGATGAGTTCAACTTGTTGTTGAGCTGGATTGTGGTCAGATACCCCTGTAATATTGCCACCTGGTTTTTTCAAATCTTTAACCAAGTTCGCACCGATTGGGTCTGTAATAGCAGCCATGATAACAGGTAGGTCTTTTGTTGCACTAGCCAGACCTTGAGCAGCTGGTGTTGCGATACCAACTACCAAGTCATTATCGTTTGCAACCAATTGTTTACTCATTGTCGCAACCTTACTTTGGTCACCTTCTGAGTTCATAAAGTCAATCTTCAACTGGTCATCTTTATAACCTTCTTCTGCAAGTCCATCTTGAATCCCTTTATAAATCAAGTCAAGAGATGGATGGCTCACAAACTGAAGGACACCAACTTTGGCAACTTTCTTTTCATTCTTAGCTTCTGGTTTATTCATTGAAGAGTAAATCAAGCTTCCTGCTACTAAGACTGCTAATGCAGCGATAATTCCAATTAAACGTTTATTTTTCATTCTATTTCTCCTTTTTATTCCTTTAAAATACTTCACTTATACAAACAAGCGACGCCATCGTTTTCTTTCCATACTAACCTCCATCAAAAAAGTCCTCACACAAAAAACTTGTGTGAGGACGTCGATGCGCGGTACCACCTCAATTATAGGGAATTCCCCTATCGCTCTGTCTCGCAATAACGAGATGCACTGTAAGGTGTGCTCACCGAATTTTTATGATTTCAAATTCTAAATAACATTCAGCCCAATTTTCATCATCATCACTTATCTGTTTTCAGCTACCACAGACTCTCTAAAAAGTTTGAATGATTACTTTTCTGAATGGTTAAATTATATCATTTTTCAACTACTTGTCAAGACTCTTTTAGCATTTTTTTGAACTATTCAAAAACTTCCCCTATAGAAAAGAGGAAGCTTGATAGGTATCAGCCTGAATTACGCAATCCTGTTGCAATTCCGTTGATGGTTGTATGGATTAATTTTTCTTGATCGCTTGATAATTCTCCTCGACGTTGACGTTTAATCAACTCCAACTGGATATAGTTGAGGATATTAAAGTAAGGCATACGGTAATCCAAACTGGCTTTTAGATATGGATTTTCAGCCAAAAGTTCGTCATACCCTTCGATAGCCAAGATAACTTCCTTGGTCACTTGCCATTCATTTAAAATAGTCTCATAGATTGCTTTTACTTGATCATCCTCACACAGTTTGGCATATTCAAAAGCAATGTTCATATTTGATTTTGACAAGACCATATCAACATTTGAAAGGAGCGATTGGAAGAAAGGCCAATTTTGGTACATATCTCGTAAGATAGCAATATTCTCTGGATTTTTATCGATAAATTCCTTGAAGCTTGAACCAACCCCATACCAGCCAGGGAACATGACGCGACTTTGCGACCATGAGAAGACCCAAGGGATAGCTCGCAAACCACCGATTTCAGTAATAGTCTTACGAGCGGCTGGACGAGAACCAATATTAAAGCTTGAAATAGCCTTGATTGGACTTGATTCGAAGAAATAATCATAAAAATGATCATTTCCAAAGACCAAATCACGGTAGATATCGTAACTACGGTCCACCACTTGATCCATAATAGCTTCGTAACGATTTGAGGTATTGGTATCGCTCTTCTTCTGAGTAATCATACGGTTAATGGCTGCTGAAACCAACATTTCAAGATTATAGTAGGCAGCGTCTTTGTTACCGTATTTATTCCCAATTACTTCACCCTGCTCCGTCAAACGGATACGATCCTTGATAGACTTAAGCGGTTGAGATGTGATGGCTTCATAGGTTGGTCCACCACCACGACCAACAGTCCCACCACGACCATGGAAGAAGGTAACCTTAACGCCAAATTCATCTCCAATAGCAGTCAATTGTTGTTGAGCCTTGTAGAGGGTCCAACATGATGATAGATAACCACCATCTTTATTACTATCAGAGTAACCAAGCATGATTTCTTGGTAGTTATTGCGTGAAGCAATCCATTTCTTAGCAAGAGGAAGTGAAAGGTATTCTCTCATGGTTTCTTCTGAGTGGTCCAAGTCCTCAATTGTTTCAAAGAGAGGAACAATTTGGACACGGGCTCTTTCTTTATCAACTAACCCTACTTCTTTTAGCAAGATAGCCAATTCCAACATGTCTGATACGCTGGTTGCATGTGAAATGATGGTCTGACGAATGACATCATCTCCCAACTTATCTTTCAACTTACGAGCAGCCTTAAAGATTGCTAATTCTTTTTCAAGTAACTCTGATTTTTCAACATGAGTGGCAGAAAGAATACGTGGATCTTCCTCTAATTCTTTCAAGAGAAGCTGGCATTTTTCTTCTTCACTGAGTTCGCTATAATGAGAATGAATACCCGCTGATTTCAAGAGTTCAGCTACACAGGCTTCGTGAACACTAGAATCTTGACGCATGTCTATAGATGCCAAATAGAAACCAAAAATTTCAACTGCCTGAATCAGCTCAACAAAATCACCAGAAATCAGTGCTTCACCCTTGTTTTCCAAGAGGGAATCACGAATGGTAATTAAGTCCTTATAAAAATCATTAGCTGTTTCATAGCGAGCACCAACTTCCTTATCCTCAATCAGATAGGTTTTTGTTGCTTGGATTTTTGATTGAATATCAAACAAGGCACGACGATACAGCTCTTTTTCACGATAAATAGAGTTGTCCTTGGATTGACGAGCCATTTCTCTAACTTGCTTGCTTACATTGACAATACTGGTTGAGAGAGAGAATTCACGATAAAGTTGGTAAATCTTTTCATCATAGTAGTTCATGATGACTTCACACTGAGTCATAGCAGATTGTTTCAAGGTATCTGCTGTAACAAAGGGATTCCCATCACGGTCTCCACCAATCCACATTCCCATGGTAATTGGTTTAGGATGTTTTAACTCCAAGCCATGTTTTTTAGCCAGACGCTTGTACTCAGCAGTCAAATGAGGAACTGCCTTCAGGAATGAACTATTGTAGTATTCCATAACATTCGTGATTTCATTGGTTACTTTCAATTTCTTTTCACGAATCATGTCTGTCTGCATGATAATCTCAATGTAACGACGGAGATCATTATGCCATTTTTCCTTATTAATCAATCCTAATTTCACATCACGATACTTACGCAAAAGGGTATGGATATGATTGGTCAAATCCAGCATACTCTTACGTTGTACTTGTGTTGGATGGGCAGTCAAAACAGGGACAACATTCAAGTGTTCTAGAATTTCAACCGCATTTTCTTTTTCTGCAACCATTTTGATCGTTGCCGATAATTTCCCAAGATAATCTTGATCGATATTATTTTGGTGGTTGATTTCATAGGCCAAATCCACATCTTCTGAAATATTAATCAAGAGAGGCAAGATAGAGAAATAGCGTGAAATATAAGCCATTTCATCATTTGACAGACTCGTAACCAATTGGTTCAAGCCTTGATAATCTTCTTGAGTTGATAATTCTTTCAACTCCATGATTTTTGCAAAAGTCTCTGGGGCAAGCATATTTTTAGTGATATCTTCTAACAATTCTGTTAAAATCAATACTTCTTCTTGCACGACAGCTTTATTACTATAGTTTTCTAATTTTTGAAGAGACATAGGTAATCCTTTCCACTATCAACTCTACATATAGTTTGATGAGTGAGCTTCTAACTCCTCATATAATTGGGCACGTTTTTCACTTGCATCAATATTTAAGACAAAGGCGATGGCTACAGACAAGACTAGGAGACTGTTCCCTCCTTGTGATAGGAATGGGAAGGTTACTCCTGTCGAAGGAATAATGCCAGAAATTCCACCGATATTGACAAAGACCTGTACCAGCATCATCCCCCCAACTCCAATCGCCATCATGGAATTAAAGGGATTCTTAGCACGAATACCGACTAGGATAATCCGCAAAATCAGGAAAAAGACAAGGGCTAAAATCAAGCTGGCTCCCACAAATCCAAACTCTTCAATGACAATTGAAAATACAAAGTCTGTATGGGCCTCTGGTAAATAACCACGTTTTTCAATTGAATTTCCTAATCCTAGACCAAACCAACCACCATTTACCATGGCAAAGTAGGAATTTGCAAGTTGGTGGCCTGCTCCTGCCAAATCAGCAAAGGGATTAAAGTAGGCACTGAAACGCTTGGCCACGTAACCAAATACTGGAACTTTTGAAAACTTATCAACCCCAATTACAGAAATAGCTGATAGAGATAGGGCTGAAACTCCAAATAAAACACCGATAAAGACTATAAACCAACGATGAGCAATTCCACTAACTGTATACATAATCAAGGCAACCAGAGCTAGGATAGTAGCATTCCCCAAGTCTGGGAAAATAGCCAAACTTCCTATCATGACAAGTAGGACAAAACGCCAATCATTAAAAGCACGAGGAATCCATTGATTTTGAGTTAAAACTTGAAAATCATAAATACCAATTTCATCCTGTTGTTTTGAAAAACGTTGAGCCAAGTACCAGACAATGATAATCTTCAAATACTCCGCTGGTTGAATGGTCAAAGGTCCTACTGAAATCCAACCATAGGCTCCATTGACTGGCGTACCAATTAAGCGAGCCAGAGCCAAAAGAATCAGCTCAACAAACATAACAATAAATAAGAGTCGTTCTTTTCTTAAAAAATTCAATTTCAGCTTATATATCAAGGCAATCAATATTAAACTAAGTATCCAAAACATTCCCTGACTTCGAACCAATTGGAGGGCACTTTTACCTTCTTCGATAAGAATGGCACTGGTTGTAGAATAAACTACAATCAAGCCCAAAATTGATAAAAGTAAGTAAGGAACTAGAATAGAATAGTTTAATAGGTGCCTCTTACTAATCTTCATAGTATCACCAATCTAATGAGAACAAAAGAAATTATTCCCAAATTCCGTTTATTTTCTAGTTTTGATTGCTATTATACCATTTTTTCCGAAAGAAAAAAACTCTTACCATTAAGATAGAAAGATTTTCTCATAAGAAAAAGAGCACTTGGCTCTTTTCTGTTTTATTCTTTTGAAGAACTGCTTGAGCTTGAATCTCCACCACCGATGTATTGAGTAAAGATATTTTGGAAGGCTTGGTCTTTAACCTTGATGTTGGCTGCTTGCAATTCTTTTCCGATAATGCTTTGAACAAATGATGCGTCATTTTGTTTTTGAGTCAAGATAACAGTTTTTAATTTTTCTTTGTAGTCATCAATATTAGATGATTTTTCCGTTTTCTTAGTGAGTTTTACAATATAATATTGACTGCTGTAGGCTTGTGTGCCAGTAGCTGTAATGACATCAGAAATTCCGTTAACATCCAAGGCAAAAGCTGCTTTCTTAACTTGATCTGGTACTTCTGTTGAAGCTGAATCAAAGGTGATTTCTCCACCGTTCGCTTTCGTTTTCTCATCTGTTGAGTTATCTTTGGCTAGTTGAGCGAAATCTGCGCCACTTGCCTTAGCTTTTTCAAGAATTTCTTTGGCCTTGTCTTCATTGTCCAAACGGATAATTTGAGCCGTTACATCTGGAGTGTACTCGTCAAAAGCCTTCTTGTAAGCATCGTCTGTCAATTCAGCTTCTGCTGCTTTTTTAACTGCCAACTCAACTAATTTACTAGTACGAATTTGCGCTTTACGTGTTTCAAGAGTCATTCCTGCTTGTGATAAGACACGTTGGTAGTTTTCACCATATTGTTTCTCTTCTTCGGCAATAGTATCGTTGACTTCTTTGTCATCTACTTCTGAACCGTATTGTTTCTCAAATACTTTTTGGATAGTCAAGTTCAACAACACTTGTTGGGCTGAAGGATTGCTTTTCACTTGCTCATAAAATTGATGTTCTGTGATAACATCTCCTTTCATGCTGATAAGGTCTGCCCCTTCTGAACCTTTCGAACAAGCTGCTAAAGTTGCTACTGATAATAGTGTAATGGCACCTGCCAATAGTTTTTTCTTCATGTCTACTCCTTTGAGATAAGTGTTACCCTATCTATTTTACTATATTTTCTTAAATTTTTCTGAAAATCATTCGCTGTCAGGCAATTGAACATCTGCTACATTTTTACGAAGCATGAGGATGCCGTCACCCAGAGGTACTAATGTTGCAGTGAGTCCTGGATTGTCTAAGGTTGCATCAAATAGTCTTTGAAGGCCTCTGTAAATAGTTCGCTGGCCACGACGGACTTCCATAATATCCTTAGCAACATCACCACCTTGGAAAATATCATCCAAGACAACCACACCACCAATTTCCAAATGTTTGAGGATTTCTGGCAAAAAGACGATGTATTTAGACTTGGCTGAATCCATAAAGACGAAATCATAGGACTCTGTCAAGGTAGATAAGATATCTACCGCATCTCCTTCTAGGAGCGTGATTTGCTTGCGACTGTCAAACTGGGCAAAATTTTCCTTGGCAAAACCAATCATTTCTGGATTGCGGTCAATGGTTGTAATCTTGGCCTTTGGCGCATGTTCCGCCATCAAGAGGGCTGAAAAACCGATAGCCGTCCCAATTTCCAGAATGTTTTTAGGTTGTATGGTTTCCATGAGAAAACGGAAATAAGCAACCGTTTCATGGGGAATAATGGGAATATTTTCCTTGCGGGCAAAGTCTTCCAATTCTTTCAAAGATCCTGTGACTTGCTTTTGGCGCTGACGCATCAAGTCCACAATTTCTTCCTTGACAACAGGGCGACGCATGTTATGGTTGGCATTTTTACTATACGATTCAACCATCTTATGCCAATCCCAATTTTTCAACAAGGGCTTCAAACTCATTCAAACGACGTTCAAAGACTGCAAAGGCATCGTTGAGATAGTCTTCCTTCTCCATATCAACACCAGCTTTTCTCATGACATTAAGTGGATAGTCAGACTTACCTGCCTTGAGATAGTCGATATAGCGGTCACGGTCTTCTTGACTACCATGGACAATCTTTTCAGCCAGAGCTGAGGCTGCTGCAAAGCCAGTTGAATATTGGTATACATAGTAGTTATAGTAGAAGTGTGGAATGCGAGCCCACTCGTATTGGATTTCAGGATTGTCTTCCTTACTCAAACCATAATACTCTTGGTTCAAGTCTGCGTAGAGTTTATTTAGGAAATCACTTGTCAAGACTTCACCATTTTGATCCGCTTGGTGAATCGCGTGTTCAAACTCAGCAAATTGAGTTTGGCGGAAAACTGTTCCACGGAAACCATCTAGGAAGTTATTGAGAATAGCAAAGCGCGTTGCATCATCTTCCACTTCTTCCAATAATTTCTCCGTCAAGATATTTTCATTGGTAGTTGATGCAATCTCAGCCAAGAAGATAGAATAATCCCCGTAAACATAAGGCTGAGTTTCGCGAGTATAGCTAGAATGCATACTGTGACCTGTTTCATGAACAAGAGTAAAGAGATTGTCCAGATTGTCCTGCCAGTTAAGGAGCATAAAGGCATTGGTATCGTAAGAACCACCAGAATAGGCACCTGAACGCTTGCCTTGGTTTTCGTAAACATCAATCCAACGCTCGCTGAAGGCACGTTTAACACGGCTCAAGTAATCCTCACCCAAGACTGACAAGGCTTCTTCTGCTTTTTTCAAGGCTTCTTGGTAGGTAAAGCTATATTCAACAGATGAAAGCGGTGTGTAGACATCGTACATCTTGAGGTCTGAAATCCCCAAAATCTTTGAACGAAGCTCAAGGTATCGATGCAAGAGTGGCAAATGCTTGCGAACTGCTGCTACCAAATTGTCATAAACACTCTCTGGAACAAAATTGACCGCTAGGGCTGCATGACGAGCACTCTTATAGTTGCGAACTTTGGCACGGTAGTTTTGCACCTTAACATTAGTTTGCAAGGTTTTGGCATAGGTATGTTGGAATTGTTCATAAGTCGCATAAAGAGCTTGATAGGCACCACGACGCACCTCACGATTTTTAGACTCCATCAAACGTGTGTAAGTCCCATGAGATAGCTGAACTTCCTTACCATCATCGTCAAGAACATAAGGGAACACAATATCCGCATTGTCCAAGATAGCGAAGGTTTCACTTGCCGAACCAAAGATTTCACCAGCTCCAGCTAATAATTCTTCTTCACGTTGTGAAAGAACGTGATCCTTGCCTTGCAAAAGCTTATCAAAATAGTGTTGATAAACCTGCAATTTTGGCTGAGCTTCTAAAAAGTCAGCATACTGCTTTTCACTGATTTCCATAAATTCAGGTTCATAGAATGAAAAGGCTTGGTCTAGCTGGCTATAGAGAGTCATGGCCTTGGCATAGTACTCTTGGTACTTGGCTTCACGTGTGTCTTGGTCATTCTTCATATGAGCATAAACGTAAAGCTTCTCCATTTGGCGTTCCATTTCAAGAGAAAATTCAGTAATTTCGAGTAGGCTATCCGCACTATCCAAGAGATGGCCTTCATACTGGGCTACTGTCTCCAATTTTTCTGTTAAATCTTTTAAGGCTTCTTCCCAAGCCTGGTCAGTTGGGTAAATCGTTGATAGATCCCATGTATCTTTTTCATTTATTTCATGTCTTTGTAATACCATTAGATTCCTCCATCCTTTCTATTCTACCATATTTTTCAAGAAATATTGCTGATAAAAGGCTGGTGGATAGAGCTTTTGCCAATCATTTTGAGGATTTTGTTGGTAATAGGTGTAAAAGTGCTGATAATAGTTGGTCAAATCTTGCTCAATCTGGAAAAATTTGCCTACTAGTGGCCGAATTTGTGGATACCATTCTTTTAGTCCATAAGTCAGGAGATTTTCTCCCTTTTGATAGGCTTCTGCTTGTTCTTTCATCCAATAGGGATTTTGGTAATACAGTTGTTGTCGAATATAGCGACAGATGTCCTTGTCCTGAGAAACTGTAAAATGAGAAATTTTTTGTTTCTTATAGGGAAGACGCAATATTTCCAGTAAACCAGCTTGACCATAGGGAAATTCCTTGATTTGATAATGGAGTTTACCTCGAAAATCTTGGTGAATCAGGTATTTGAGTCTCAAAACTTGTTTTTCCTTGTCTAATTCCCAAACATAAAAGCCCATATTTTGACTGAAATAGAGAAAACCTTGTTGCAGACGGGTTAAGCGGTCTTTGAGCCACAGTTTTTGACCCAGCAACCACAGTACTTGGTACCCCTGACTACGATAGCCCTCACTGCGCTCTTTAAGAACTTTTTGAGGCAGAGGACTACACTGAACTTCTAGAGCTAGATTGCCATTTACAAACACATCCGCAATCTGTTTAAGCTCTGGAAGGGGATGTTCTAATTGTACCTCTGTCTCTTTTTTCAACCACTGATAGAGGACTTCCTTATTTGTCAAGTGTTCTGGGCTTTCATTTTCAAATGAAAAATCACAGTCTTTTAAAGATTTATGGGCAAAATGGGTCCGTACACTTGATCCTTGACGCAAACGGAGCTGACCTCCACAAGCGGGGCAGGTATATGCTTGTTTCTCGAGCCTATCCTCTAACACATTTACCAACTGTCCCCTAGCATCTCTCGCAACAAACATGATTTTCCTCCTTTTCTATATTATTCGTAAAAATTAATAATCGTATTTTTAATTATCGAAGATGCGAACTAAGATATTAGGAAAGTCAAATTAATTTCTAACAATGCTTCAGAAGTCATGTCCTACTATTCCAGTTTCGATACCTTATATAATTGACAAAGAAACAAAATCTCCTAGCAATCAATGGACTACTAGGAGATTTTTTAAGAAATTCTATATAAGCTATAAAATCAAATACAAATTTTACTAAAAGATTAGATTAGTTCATATATAAATTATACTTCTTCATCTTCTTTACGACGACGGCCTACAAGACCTAGACCAAGTACTGCACTTGCGGCAGCTGCTACCATAGCTACAGTAGAATCTGCTGTACCTGTATTTGGCAATTCTTTAGATTCTTTACGCACATTTGCTTTAACTGCTACTGTTGGGGTTACAGCTTCAATTGCTGCTATACCGTCTGTTTGAGCTGTTGCTACTCCTGCATTGTCCGTTGCTGCGTCAATTGCTTGATTTGCTTTTGTTGCTGCGTCTTGTGCTGCTTGTTTAGCCGCATCTTTTTCTTCTTTCGTTGCGTTTGGAGTACCTTCAAGTGCTGTTAATTTTTCTGCTAATTTTTTCGCTACTTCAGCTTTAGCCGCTGCTTTAACTGCTACTGTTGGGGTTACAGCTTCAATTGCTGCTATACCGTCTGTTTGAGCTGTTGCTACTCCTGCATTGTCCGTTGCTGCGTCAATTGCTTGATTTGCTTTTGTTGCTGCGTCTTGTGCTGCTTGTTTAGCCGCATCTTTTTCTTCTTTCGTTGCGTTTGGAGTACCTTCAAGTGCTGTTAATTTTTCTGCTAATTTTTTCGCTACTTCAGCTTTAGCCGCTGCTTTAACTGCTACTGTTGGGGTTACAGCTTCAATTGCTGCTATACCGTCTGTTTGAGCTGTTGCTACTCCTGCATTGTCCGTTGCTGCGTCAATTGCTTGATTTGCTTTTGTTGCTGCGTCTTGTGCTGCTTGTTTAGCCGCATCTTTTTCTTCTTTCGTTGCGTTTGGAGTACCTTCAAGTGCTGTTAATTTAGCTTTTTTAGCCTTATCAACTTCTAATTTAGCTTGAGCTTTTTGAAGCAACAAAGTCTGGGCGTTAATATCTGCTTGATTTTTTCGATTCGCTATTTCTACATTGTTAGTTTCTTCATTCAATATTTCTTGAGCCTTAGCTAATTCTGCTTGATAAGCAGTCCATGCTTCAGGTGTATAATCGATTTGATTTAATGTTGCTACCTTAGCTGCCTCTGCCTGCAGATCAGCTTTATACATATTAATCTTAACTGTTTGTTGTGCAACTGTATCACTACCTGTTTTTTTAGTTCCGTTATCAATCAGATTTCCTGAAGTTTGATAAGAAACTGTCCCCTCCAATTGTTTTTCAATTGGTTTGTTAGTTGGCAAACTAAAAGTATACGTTAAAGTCTGTTCTCGTTTAGGGTCTAAATTGTTAAAACCAAGGGTCAAACTAGTTCCATTTAGTTGGGCCGAGCTTGTACCTGTTGTTCCCACTAATGTTGCACCTTCTGGCAACTCAACTCTATACTGATTATTTGTAGAAGTTGAGAATCCTTTATTAACAACTTTTACAGTCACAGTAGTATCCACAGTAGTAGAAGTAGCAGAAGTAGCTGTAGATTCATAAGTAGTCTTCACAACTTCAGATACAAGATAAGAACCGCTAGCCACACGAACATTACTTACAACTCCTCCTGCATTCTCATTAGATGATATAGCTGGTTTATTGAAACTACTATCATAGCTATGATTTTCTGTACTTCTATTAAGAGCTGTTTCAAATTGAAGTCTTAATTTTGTTAAGCCTTCAGGAACATTTACAAGAACGGACATTTCTCCCATCGGAGTACCAGCATAACCTTTTTCATACCGACCTAGTACAGCTCCTGTTTCTGGATTTTTAACAACTAGTCTTGCTCCATTATTACCACTATTTATATTTACCGTTGTCCCTCTCCAAGTTACCTTCACCTCTTGGCCACCCACTACATCAATATCTTGATAAATAGGACCAAATTCAGGTTTTGGACTACCACTCCACGATTCTCTTCCTGGATATACTGCTAAAACAGCTCCTATTCCAGAACCTCTGTCACCCGGAAAAGCATCTCCATATTGAGATGCTTTCGCAGTCCAAATAAGAGGAACTGTTGTTGTTGTTGAATTAACAGGTTTCCATCCTGTTAATTTACTTATATCGTTCTTGACAGTAATAGGATCTGATGTTGCAGTTGGAAGTACTGCTCCTTGGCTAGTATCATTAAAATTACCATTTACAATAGCTACATTTGTTGCATTCGTAGCTAGGGGATCTGTGCTTGTTACAGTGCTAGGAGTTGAATCTGTACGGAATGGGTTATTTGTATCCAACGCTTTCCCATTACGTTCATCTCTAGAACCTGAGTTTGCAATAGAATTAGACTCCAAAGTCTTCTCTGCGCTGGTAAGTTTTTTACCTTCACTTAACTTATCAGTTGTATTATCTAATGGTTGTTCTTTTTTCTTTTCAGATTTTGTTTGCAATTTTGATGTCGCTGTAATTAACTTTCTATATGCTGCAGTTAATTCAGTTTGAGTTGTTGCAGTGCTTAAAACAGTTCTTGATTCGTCTAAGATAGTTCTAAGATTATTAACGCTTTCTTCTGTCTTAGTAGCATATGTTCCTTTAGCAAACTTGCCATCAATCTCTTTGATTAAATCTGTTAATTCTTTCTTATCTAGAGTCTCCACCTTCTGGGGTGCTGATTCTGGAGAGGGACTATTTTCAACTGTTGAAGGTTGAGTATTTGTCTCTACTGTTGCAGCAGGACTAGTGGCTACTGTATTACCTTCATAGTTACCATTCTGGGCATTCAGTTCTTTAGGTTGCGGTGCTAGTGTCTCCCCATTAGTTGAAGGCACGCTTTGCTCTGCAGCATATACTCCTCCATTTCCTAAAAACATGAAAAACGCAGCTACTGCGACACTAGCTGCACCAAAGCTGACTTTACGAATAGAAAAACGTAATTGCTTTTCACGATCGTGTTTACCTTTATGAAACATCTAAATTTCCTCCAAAATAAATATTTGTATCAAAACTATATTACAGTATTACTTTAATAATGCAATATACCTTTTTTCATGTTTTCTGACCAATTATAATTTTTATGCGTATATATATATATACGCATAAAAGTGCTTTTGTTCTATAATTATAGCGATTCTTGAAATAAAAATTACATTGTCAGAAATATTAAATTTTCACAACATTTATAAAAAGGTTGGATATTTCCCCAACCTTCATTCATGTTTATTTGATTTTTTTAGCTAGCATGGTCGCAAAGCGTAGTTGAATACGATTGCCATTTTCATCGCGACGGTGTAAATGGCCTGGATTTTCATTGTACTTGACCAAGTCCCAATCCTTGTAATAGTCTGCCAATTCCCCTTCTTTAAAGGTGAATGGGAAGTTCACTGAGCAAGGATAATCCTCCGTGTCCATGGCACAAACAATAAGATTGTAGCCACCAACAGTAGTTTTCTCCTGCATATTTTTGATAATTGCAGGAATGCGGTCTGCTTGCAAAAACATCAAAACAACTGTCGATACGATGAAATCATAAGCTTGCCCAATACTGGCTGAATTGATATCATAAAGACCAACAGGCATATCTAGGTCTTCCTGCTCAACAATGCTTTGCAAGATTTCAAGGGCCAGTTCATTTTGATCCACAGCTGTCACATCAAAACCTTGTTGGGCTAGAAAGAGTGCATTACGCCCCTGACCACAGCCCAAATCCAAAGCTTTCCCTGGTTTTACTGTCCGCATTGCCTCTAGGACCTCTGAATGAACAGGATTGGTATTGTATTTTTTAGGGAAATAATCCTCAGGTTTACAATAAAATTCTAAATACCATTCTACATCGTCTGTAGCAGCCTCCACTCGGTGCCAAGCTTGAGGTTGTGCCATGGGATTGTCGGCTCCTGCTTCAAAGAGGTGCTCAGCTAAAACCTCACCATCTTCTGTCAATTCAATAAACTTGAGAGCTCCCTTCAAGACAGTAATTTTCCCCCAAGTCCCAACCTTGGTATTGTGTTTCTGCTGAACAGCCTCTGGCATGGTTTCTTTAGTCCACAAGGGCATACGTTTATAGGCAACTAGTTTTTCCATTTTCATTTCCTCTTTTTATCGCTGATTAACAGCTTTCATAACACGCGCAATATCGCGGTTTTGCTCACGTCGTTTGATAGACTCCCGTTTATCATAGTCATGCTTCCCTTTAGCTAAACCTAAAAGGAGTTTAGCGTAACCATCTTTGATATAGACTTTAAGGGGAACCAGGGTCATTCCTGTCCCTTTGGTCTCTTGTTCCAATTTTTGGATTTGTTTCTTATGGAGCAGGAGTTTACGACGGCGTTCAGGTTCCTGGTTCCAGATATTTCCCTCTTCGTAAGGCGCGATATGAACATTGCTCAACCAAACTTCCCCATTTTTTACTTGGGCAAAGCCGTCCTTGAGATTGATTCGAGCAGCTCGCACACTCTTGATTTCAGTCCCAGTCAGGACCATCCCTGCCTCTAGCGTATCTACGATTGTATAGTCGTGGCGTGCTTTTTTATTTTGCGCGACGACCTTTCCCTCGCCCTTTGCCATGCTTGGCTCCTTTCTTAGCTACTTCCTTGTAAAAAGGTTTCTTTCCTTTTTTCTTCTTATCTTTTGACGAATGCTTGCGCTTATCATTTGAGCGTCCTGATTTTCTCTTATCTTCCTTCTTATCTGAACGACGACTTGAACCACGCCCTCTATCATTACGATTAGACTGTTTCAAGCCTTTTTCAATCACATCAAACTCACTTGGGATATATGAGAAGTCAATTTCACCCGTCATCTTGTCGGCTCTTTCAACGCGAATGCGAATCTGCTGACCTACACGGAAAGTTGTTCCTGATTTCTCTCCACGAAGGGTTAAATCACGCTCATTGAAATGGTAAAACTCAGGTAGATTTGTGATGTGAATCAAGCCTTCAACCGTGTTTGGCAATTCAACAAAGATACCAAATTTAACGATGCTGGATACAACAGCATCGTACTCTTCACCCACGTATTCTTCCATGTACTCAGCCTTTTTCATGGCTTCGACTTCACGCTCGGCCTCGATAGCACGACGCTCACGATTGGAAGACTGGGTCGCAATCTCTGGAATCACTTGCTCAAAATGCTCTGCTATTTCCTTAGAACGGCCGTAATCCCGAATCATACGGTGAACAAGAAGGTCTGGATAACGACGAATCGGACTAGTAAAGTGAGTGTAATAATCAGCCGCTAATCCATAGTGGCCGTGATTGTGCTCCGAATAGCGAGCCTGCTGCATAGAGCGAAGAAGCATCATGGACAATACATCTGCATAAGGTTCTCCCTCAACAGCACGCATGATGTCTTGAAGGGCCTCCTGGCTAATCTCACTGGCAGTCCCATAAATGCGCAAGCCAAAGCTCGAAGCATAATCAATAAACTTCTGAACCTTTTCAGCCTTGGGCTCCTCGTGGATTCGATAAATAAAAGGCAAATCCAGCTTACTAAAATGCTCAGCAACTGTTTCATTGGCCATCAACATAAAGGACTCAATCATGCGCTCGGCAACACCACGCTGACGAAGAACGATATCAACAGGCTTACCTTGCTTGTCCACTAAAATCTTCGCTTCGTTGGTATCGAAATTGAGTGCTCCACGTTTCACACGCATGTTTTCTAAAGTTTCATGGAGTTTGGCCATGAGTTCGATACTAGGGACAATTTTCTGATATTCTTGTCTCTTTTCCTTATCTCCAGCTAGGATATCATTGACATCACTGTAGGTCATCCTGAAGCTAGTCTTGATAACCGTTTGTGTGATGGTGTAGTTGACTACACGACCATGTTTATCAATCTCCATAATGGCAGACTGGGTCAGGCGGTCAACTTGAGGATTGAGGGAGCAGATACCATTTGACAGTCGTTCTGGAAGCATTGGGACCACACGGTCTGTCACATAAACAGAAGTCGCACGATTAAGGGCTTCCTTATCAAGGGCAGACCCCTCGGTCACATAGTAGGAAACATCTGCGATGTGAACACCAAGCTCCAGATTTCCATTTTTCAAGGCCTTGATATGCACCGCATCGTCCAAGTCCTTGGCATCCGCGCCATCAATGGTGAAGGTAATCTCATCTCTCAAATCCAGACGGCCTTCCATATCCTTTTGAGACGGAGCATCAGGAACACTTTCTGCTTCCTTAAGAACAGCCTCTGGAAACTCTGAGACAATGTCCATTGATTCCAAGACCTCAAGAACATCAATTCCGACATCCGTTGAATGCCCAACCACATCGAGGACACTAGCGACAAAGAAATCATGTTTCTTGCTTGGGTATTTGTCGATAAAGACCTTGAGAACTTCTGTTCCTTCTAGTTTTAGAGCTGGTTTCTTAACATAGATTGGTTGACTGATTTTCTGATTTTTTGAACGAATGTAACCCGCATACTTGGGCTTTTCCTGATCCAGAACGATTTGTCCGACAACAGTTGTCAAACTGTGTTCTAGGATATCAATAATTTTGGCTTCTGCTGCTGTTCCCTTATTGCGGTCAGCAACTTTCTTAATCACTACCTCGACAGTATCACCATCAATAGCATAGTTGACATCATTTTTCCCTACAAAAAGGTCGTCCTCTTCCCCTTCCAGACTAACAAAGCCAAAGCCATTTTTATGGGCATGAAAAATCCCCTTGAGAGTAATCTCATGTTTTTTCTTGACTTCCAAAGTCAAAGTTCCATCTTCTTCAAAGCGAATCTGGTGCTTTCTTTCCATTAGGGACAAGGTTTTAATCAACTCACGAAAATCCTTGGAACTGTCTTTTCCCAAAGCCTGAGCCAAGCCATTTACAGTTACCTTTCCCTTATCTTGTAAATATTCTTTTATTCTATCTTTCATATTTTCTTTCTAGATTTTTTATTTTCTTTTACTGTAAAACCTTCTCAAATATCTTTTAAAAATAAAAAGAGGCAAAGACCTAGTCCTGCCCATTATTTTCTTATCTACTTGATAATACCGTCAATGCTAAGGCAATGGCTAGCCAGAAAAAGACTAAAATCCCTGTCAAACGCTGCATTACAGCTTCAAAACCGCGTGCTTTACTGCGTTCAAACAAATCACCTGAGCTGGCATCAAATACATTGCTGGATTGGTTTTTGGTTGGTTGCATGAAAATCGCAATCACAATCACAACAGATAATACTAATAAAATGGTTAATAATAGGTTATACATATCAAACTCCTTAAAATCCCTATTATTTTACCATAAAATCTACTTAGATTCAAGATGTAGGGTTACTTTTCTTTCCTTGGGACAATACTTTAAAACCTCAATCTTGTCTGGATGGGTTTTTGAGTTTTTACTGGTTAGGTAATTGATGCTGCCACAAGAGGAGCATTTGAGATTAATTTTTACTCGCACTAGATTTCCTTTACTTTTAATAATGTTCGAAATTGAAGCAGGTTAAAGAGACAACTAAAGGCAACACAAAGACTTGTCGCATAAAAGACTGCATGGTAGCCAAATTGACCTGCTACTGCAGAACCTGCCATAGGCCCAACGACACCTCCCAGATAAAAGAATACCTGATTGAAGGCAAAGACCCTCGAAATACCAGTTTTGGGCGTCATCTTGCTTAGAAGGGCATTAACTCCAGGAATCAAGGCACCGGTTCCCAATCCAAAGAGGAAACGATAGAGTCCTAGTTGAAGCGGGCTAGAGGCATTGGCACAGAGGAGATAGATGATGACTGAATAAAACTGGGCTACAACCAAGAGGCGATGGTTGCCCACCTTGTCACCTAGCTTTCCCATGACTCCTGCACTCATCATACTGGAAAAGCCCATACTGGATACAATCAAACCAGATACAAAAAGAAGATTCTCTGTCTGGCCTAAGTCGCGTACATAAAGAGCCAAAATAGGGCCAATTGATTGGGCTGAAAATTGAATGACAAAACTGGTTAGAAAGAGGTTAACCAAGAGATAGGGGTATTTAACTGATGTAAACAATTCCTTTGTTGGGATGGCCTTTTCCTTGGCTACTGGTTGAAAATCTTCCTTGATAAAGCAAATAGTTAAAACAGCAGCTAAGAATAGAAAACTACCAACTAGTAAGAAAACAGTACGAATGCCAAATAATTCTGCAATAAATCCCCCGATAAAGGGACCAGTTAGAGTACCTGCAACTACGCCTGTAGACAAAGTACCTAAGGCAGTTCCTGATTTCTCCTTGGGAACCTGACTGGCTATCAAGGCCGTTGCATTGGGAACAAAACCCGCAAATACACCATTCAGTAAACGAAGAAAGATTAACCAATAGATATTTGGCACAAAGGCCAAACCTCCCATAGTAATGGTCATGGCCATGCCTGCTCGAATCATCATGGGCTTTCGACCGTATTTGTCAGCAAGAATACCCCAGATAGGAGAAAAGAGCGCCGCAGAAATAGCAGAGACAGAAATAGCTAAGCCTGCATAAAAAGCGACTTGCTCACTCCCTACACCTAGATTTTCCACAAAGATGGGCATAAATGGCACAACCAAAGAAATACTGGCTCCTGTCAGAAAATTACCAAACCAGGCAATGCGCAGATTATCCTTCCAGTTAATCTCTGTCATCTTGCCTACCTCCCTCAAGCAGGGAGAATACCTGAGTAAGAAGCTGGTCTTGATTTCCATTGTTGTTTAAAACATGGCTGGCCAAATCTTTCTTTTTTTCTAAAGGCCACTGGGCTGCCAGACGAGACTCAGCTTCATCTTTGGACAAGTGGTCTCTTTTCATTAAGCGTTCTACTTGGACATCTCGGTCGACATAGACCAACCAAGTCTCATCAAACCAAGAGACGTAGTCCTGCTCAAAAAGTAGGGGAATATCCATGAAGAAAATCTCTTCTGTCTGAGCCAACTGATCTCTTAATGTAGCTAGTTCCTCACGGATAATCTCTCCTTGGATTTGCTTAGACCATTCTCGTTCTTCAGGATTTGAAAAGATAAGACTAGCTAGAAGAGGGCGATTAAGTTCTCCGTTTTCTAATATAATTTCTTGACCAAAGTGCTGGATTAGAGCCTGAAACAGACGACCACTAGGTTTCTGTAGTTGGTGGACGACTGCATCGGCATCCACCACTTGAAAGCCTTGCTTTCTTAGAAAATTTGTCACAGTTGACTTGCCAGAGGCAATTCCACCTGTGATTCCGATTATTTTTCCCATCAGCCCCTCCTTTGGCACTGAGGACAAAAGTGAGTTCCTCGTCCACCTAGTTGGATTTTCTCAATGATGGTGCCACAACGTGAACATCCTTGACCAGCCTTGTCATAGACCTGATGAAAGTCCTGCATGGTTCCATCTTCCCCAAAGGCATTGGTATAGGTCCGAATGGTGGAACCACCTTTTTCAACAGCCTGTCCCAATACAGCAATGGTCTGGTCATGAATCACTGAAGCTTCTTCTGCCGTCAAACTCTGTGAAGGTCTAGCTGGATGAACCTGAGCTCGCCAGAGAACCTCATCCACATAGATATTGCCAAGTCCAGCTACCAAGGTCTGGTCTAGGAGATGGGATTTGATAGGCTTTTTGGACTTGGCAAGGGCAGCTTGAAAGACCGGCACATCAAAGTCCTGTTCGCTTGGTTCAGGACCTAATTTTTTAGAAATAAAGTAGGCGTCTAAAAGGTCTGGAGCCAAGAGTTCCATAGTACCAAACTTGCGTACATCCTCATAAACAAGCGTGCCACCATCCTCAAACTGGAAGAAAACATGGGCATGCTTGCGTTCAGGAACCTGGTCTGGATAGTAAAAATACTTGCCTTCCATGCGCAAATGGGAAATCAAAACTTTATCTGTCAGGCAGAAAAGCAAATATTTACCACGACGTCCCATTGACTCAACAATCTGACCAGGCACTTCCTTTTGAAACTCGTCCAAATCTGTCTTAATCATCTTGGGATAGCGAATTTCTATACTCGAAATCTTCTTACCCAAAATCAATTTTTCTAAGCCACGACGAACGGTTTCAACCTCAGGTAATTCAGGCATAAGTCCTCCTTCTGTAAAAACAAGAAGCAGGCATGAGCCCACCTCTACTTAGTATTCTTTTTCATTATAGCCAAAGTCAGCCAAATCTAGCTTTTTGTCGCGCCAGTTTTTCTTGACCTTGACCCATGTTTCTAGGAAGACCTTATCTCCTAGCATCAGTTCGATATCACGACGGGCCATGCTACCGATTTTCTTAAGCATAGCACCACCTTTACCGATGATAATCCCTTTTTGGCTATCTCGCTCGACCATGATGGTTGCACGGATATGAACCTTGTCTGTCTCTTCATCTCGTTTCATAGAATCCACTACTACTGCAACAGAATGCGGAATTTCTTCACGAGTTAGGTGCAAGACTTTCTCGCGAACCATTTCTGAAACCAAGAAACGCTCTGGATGGTCTGTAATTTGATCAGACGGGAAATATTGGAAACCTTCGTCCAAATTTTCACTCAAAATATCCACTAGACGAGAGACGTTATTTCCCTGAAGGGCTGAGATTGGAACGATTTCCTTAAAGTCCATCTGATTTCGGAAATCATCAATCTGAGACAAAAGCTGGTCTGGGTGAACCTTATCAATCTTGTTCACCACCAGAATAACAGGAACCTTAGCAGCCTTGAGACGCTCGATAATCATATCGTCCCCCTTACCACGCGCTTCATCAGCAGGCACCATAAAAAGAACAGTATCCACTTCGCGAAGGGTACTATAGGCAGACTCAACCATGAAATCTCCGAGAGCTGTTTTAGGCTTGTGAATCCCTGGTGTGTCGATAAAGACAATTTGCTCCTTATCAGTCGTGTAAATTCCCATAATTTTGTTGCGCGTTGTCTGCGCCTTGTCACTCATAATGGCAATCTTTTGCCCCATGACATGATTTAAAAAAGTTGACTTCCCAACATTGGGACGTCCTAAAATGGCTACAAAGCCTGATTTAAAAGTCATAATTTCCTCTTGATATTTAAAATAATAAATCCCAGATTCGTGGGAGAAAAATCAATGCGCCTGTTAAGGCTGCGAAAAGAGAGACCACTAATACCGCGCCAGCCGCCATATCCTTGGCATTTTTAGCCAGCATAGAAAAGTGATAGTGACTGGCCAAATCCACCACATTTTCAATAGCAGAATTGATAATTTCAAAAGCTACTACCAAGAAAATGCTCAATAGGAGAAAGAGCCATTCGATTCGTGACACCTGAAAAACCAAACCTGCAAGAATGACTACAAGAGCCGTCACTGCATGTTTTCGCATATTGCGTTCTTCCTTGATGGCAGTAAAAATTCCTGTGAGAGCAAATTCTAAACTGGATATCAGGTCACGATTTTTCCATTTTCGTTTATTGTCTTGTGAGTCCATAGGCTGTCAAAATTTCTTCTTGTAAACCGAACATCTCCGCTTCTTCTTCCGGAGTGTAGTGATCATAGCCGTTGATATGTAAAAAGCCGTGTACTGCCAAGAAGCCCATCTCACGCTCAAAGCTATGGCCATATTCCTCGGCCTGCTCATGTGCCTTATCGATAGAGATGAAAAGTTCCCCAATATAGGCATCAAACTCAGACATCATCTCTGCCAATTCTGGATTTTCAAGTAAATCCTCTTCGTCAAAGGCAATTTCCCACTCTGGCTTATATTCAAGGCTGATAACATCTGTCGGACGGTCTGTGTCACGATACTCTAGATTGAGTTCATGACTACGCTCATTAGTCACAAAGGTAACTGCCATCTCCTTGTCTTCTTTGCCTAATTTTTGGGCTGCAAATTCCAAAATCTCTTGGGTTTGTTGCAACATTTCTTTTGAAACTTGACCAGTTTCATCTACCATTTCAATATACATGTGCTTCTCGTTTCTCTTTACTTGGCTTTATTATACCACATTTCCATGATTTTATTCTACCTTTTTGATATAATACTATGGAATACAATCACAAGGAGAGAACGATGTCATTTGACGGATTTTTTTTACACCACATGGTTGAGGAATTGCGAAGAGAGTTAGTGAATGGTCGCATTCAGAAAATCAATCAGCCTTTTGAACAAGAGTTGGTCTTGCAAATCCGCAGCAATCGCCAAAGTCATCGCCTGCTCCTTTCTGCCCATCCAGTTTTTGGACGCATTCAGCTGACCCAAACAACTTTTGAAAATCCAGCCCAACCTTCTACCTTTATCATGGTTTTGAGAAAGTATTTGCAGGGTGCCCTGATTGAGTCGATCGAGCAAGTGGAAAATGACCGTATTGTGGAAATGACAGTTTCCAATAAAAACGAGATTGGAGACCATATCCAGGCAACCTTGATTATCGAAATTATGGGGAAACACAGTAATATTCTACTGGTTGATAAGAGCAGTCATAAAATCCTCGAAGTTATCAAACACGTCGGCTTTTCACAAAATAGCTACCGCACCTTGCTTCCTGGGTCTACCTACATCGCTCCGCCAAGTACGGAATCTCTCAATCCTTTTACAATCAAGGACGAGAAACTCTTTGAAATCCTACAAACACAGGAAACGACAGCTAAAAATCTTCAAAGCCTCTTTCAAGGTCTGGGACGTGATACGGCAAATGAATTGGAAAGCATACTGGTTAGTGATAAACTATCTACTTTCCGTACCTTTTTCCATCAAGAAACCAAGCCATGCTTGACTGAGACTTCCTTCAGTCCAGTTCCTTTTGCAAATCAGGTGGGAGAGCCTTTTGCCAATCTTTCTGATTTGTTGGACACCTACTATAAGGACAAGGCTGAGCGTGACCGCGTCAAACAGCAAGCCAGTGAACTCATTCGCCGTGTTGAAAATGAACTTCAGAAAAATCGACATAAGCTAAAAAAACAAGAAAAAGAGTTACTAGCGACAGACAATGCTGAAGAATTTCGCCAAAAAGGGGAATTGCTAACAACCTTCCTCCATCAAGTGCCTAACGACCAAGACAAGGTTATCCTAGACAACTACTATACCAACCTACCTATCACGATTGCGCTTGATAAGGCCTTGACTCCCAACCAGAATGCCCAACGCTATTTTAAACGGTATCAGAAACTCAAAGAAGCTGTCAAATACTTGACTGATCTGATTGAAGAAACCAAGGCAACCATTCTCTATCTGGAAAGTGTGGAAACTGTTCTCAATCAAGCTGGGCTGGAAGAAATCGCTGAAATCCGTGAAGAATTGATTCAAACTGGCTTTATCCGCAGAAGACAACGGGAGAAAATCCAGAAACGCAAAAAACCAGAACAATATCTAGCAAGCGATGGCAAAACCATCATCTATGTAGGACGCAATAACCTGCAAAACGAGGAGCTAACCTTTAAAATGGCCCGCAAGGAGGAACTTTGGTTCCATGCCAAGGACATTCCTGGAAGCCACGTTATCATTTCAGGAAATCTTGACCCATCTGATGAAGTCAAGACAGACGCAGCAGAACTTGCAGCCTACTTCTCTCAAGGTCGCCTGTCAAATCTGGTGCAGGTAGATATGATTGAAGTCAAGAAACTCAATAAACCAACTGGTGGCAAACCAGGCTTTGTCACTTACACAGGACAAAAGACCCTCCGTGTAACACCAGACCCAGAAAAAATCGCATCCATGAAAAAATCCTGATTTTACTTGGAATCAGGATTTTCTTTTACATTTTACTCTGCAATCAAGGTTTCTAAACCAACCTTCATCATATCGGTAAAGGTATTTTGGCGTTCTTCTGCAGTTGTGTCTTCATCTGGATTGACCAAACTATCCGAAATAGTCATGATAGCAAGCGCGTCAACATGGTGTTGGGCTGCCAGATAGTAAAGAGCTGCTGCTTCCATTTCCACAGCCTTGACTCCCCATTTACCAAGCTCGATGTTCTTTTCAAAATAGTTTGAGTAAAAGACATCTGACGACAAAACGTTCCCAACGTGGGTGGTCATACCAAGTACTTTGGCAATATGGTAGGCCTTATCTAGCAAATCAAAACTAGCGATTTGTGGGAAATCGTACTGTGGCCAGTCGTTGCGGATGATGTTTGAGTTGGTTGCAGCAGCCTGTGCCAAGACCAATTCACGAACGTGAACATCTTCATTCAAAGAACCAGCTGTTCCCACACGGATCAATTTTTTCACGCCGTAGTCAACAATCAACTCACGCGCATAAATCGAAATAGATGGCATCCCCATCCCAGTTCCCATAACAGATACACGGTGGCCCTTGTAAGTACCAGTGTAACCAAACATGTTACGCACTTCGTTAAAACAAACAGCATCTTCAAGGAAATTCTCCGCAATAAATTTCGCACGAAGAGGATCCCCAGGAAGAAGAATTTTATCAGCAATTTCACCCTGCTGAGCAGCAATATGGATAGACATAATTAAGATATAAAGGGCGACGGAGAACAAAGTAAAAATAGGAAACTGACGAAGCACCTCAGATGCTAGACAGTTTATCTTTTTTACACAGTTCTCCGCCCGTATTCAGTTCAATGAATACAGTTAACCCATCCTTTCTTTTATTGTTATGAAAAGTTTTCCGCTCGTGTTCAAATCAAAACACACGCTCTACATTTCTTTATTCAAAATGTTATATTTCGCACTTAGACATTTAACCTCTGTATAAGTCTTTTTTGATTACAATTCTGCAAGAATCGCTTTAAGCAAGCCCTTGAAGTCACCTTTGACACGTTCGGTTACTTCTACAACTTCTTCGTGGTTGAGTTCTTCTTGGAAACCAGCGGCAAAGTTAGTAATACATGAAATACCGAGAACTTTCAAGCCAGAGTGGGCTGCAACAATCACTTCAGGAACAGTAGACATACCAACTGCATCTGCTCCCAATGTCTTATAGGCACGAATTTCTGCTGGGGTTTCATAAGTCGGACCTGTTACACCAATATAGACACCTTCATCAAGCTTGATACCAAGTTTCTTAGCCACTTCATGGGCAGTAGCACGATATTCTGGAGTGTAGGCTTTAGACATATCTGGGAAACGTGGACCAAAATCATCCAAGTTTTCACCCATCAATGGGTTTTGCCCCGTCATATTGATATGGTCTGAGATAGCCATCAAGGTACCAGGCCCAAATCCAATACCTCCAGCTGCATTGGTTACAATGACACCTTCACATCCGAGCACTTTCATCACGCGAACTGGGAAAGTCACGACTTCCAGAGGATTTCCTTCGTAGAAATGGAAACGCCCTTGAAGAGCCAAAACCTTGCGCCCTGCCAGTTCCCCATATACTAATTTACCAGCGTGACCGACTACTGTTGAACGGCCCCAGTTTGGAATCTCAGCATAGTCTACTACAACTGGATTTTCAATTTCTTCTGCCAGTTCTCCAAGGCCTGATCCAAGGATTAGACCAAACTCAGGCGCTTGGATTCCCTTGTCTTTCAGGAAAGCAGCTGTTTCATTGATTTTGTCTAAAAATGTCATTGTGTGTCTCCTTCATTATTATTTTTAAGCATTTGACCGATTTTGTCAAAAGTTTTAGCATTGCGAATGGTGATGTTGCGATAAAAAGGCATCTTGAGCAAGTACTTATGATAGGCAGTTGCATAGTAGGATTCCTCAGAGAATTTCCCCCAGAAAATCCCAAGTCTTCCAAAATGAACCACTTCATCTTTCAGTTCTAAACTTTCAACTTTCTCAATGACTTGCTCCACATCCAAACCCTCCGTGTAGAAAAGGACATCTTTTCGTGCCAAGTCTTCGTTCCACCAAGCTGGTAGATTCTCCACTTCTGCTTCATAGTCTTCTTGACTCAGTAAAGAAAAGCTCTGAATAAATGGATAATGGACTGCAAAGAAAGTCTCTAACTTTTCAACCAATTGGGCTTTGGGATCTGTCGAAGTAAAGAAAATATTGCCACTGTTGATGTAGGTCTCAACCTTTTCCAGTCCCAACTTTGTCAGTTCTTGACGAAGTTGCGCCATAACAACCTTATTTTTCCCACCGACATTAATGCCCCTAACCAGTAAAGCATAGCGCGTCATCTTACACCAATTTATCTAAGAAACTTTCCCCAATCATGGCAGTTTCAACACCAAAGTTATCGGCAATAGTCGCTGAGATATCTGCAAAATGTCCGACTGGTAGCAAACCGTTCCCTTTAAAGGCAGGGCTGTAGGCCAATAATGGAATATATTCACGAGTGTGGTCTGTTCCTGCATACGTTGGGTCATTTCCATGATCCGCAGTAATCAAGAGAAGGTCGTTCTCTCTCATGGCTGCGATAATTTCAGGCAAGCGTTCATCAAACTCATGCAAACAATCACGGTAACCATGAGCATTGCGACGGTGACCGTAAAGGGCATCAAAGTCCACCAAGTTTGTGAAGGAGAATCCTTTTTCAAACTCAGCAAGGCCCATAGTCTTCAATAGTGTATCAATTCCATGGCTATTTGACTTATTGTGTCCCATATCATGGTTGATACCCGCACCGTTAAAGATATCATTGATTTTACCAACAGCGTAAGTATCGATACCAGCTTCATTCAATTTATCCAAAACAGTTGGTGCAAATGGGGATACGGCCAAGTCACGACGATTTGCCGTACGAGTGAAATTACCTGGTTCACCAACATATGGACGGGCAATGATACGACCTAGAAGGGCAGGGCGCTCAAGGGTAATCGAACGAGCGTATTCACAGATACGGTACAATTCATCCAAAGGAATAATATCTTCGTGGGCAGCAATTTGCAAAACAGGGTCAGCTGAAGTATAGATAATCAACTCTCCAGTTTCCATCTGACGAGATCCGAAATCATCGATAACAGCTGTTCCTGAGTAAGGTTTGTTGGCTTCACGAATGACCTTACGTCCTGAAAATTCTTCGATTTTTGTCAGGATTTCTTCTGGGAATCCGTTCCAAAAAGTATCGAAAGGCTCAGTAATATTGAGTCCCATGATTTCCCAGTGTCCAGTCATGGTATCCTTACCAAGAGATACTTCTTCCAATTTTGTTGCATAACCTGTTGGATTGCTTTCAGCTGGTACAGTCTTAAGAGGAGTTTCTCGAGGAATATTTCCCAGACCGATTTTAGCCATGTTTGGGACATTCAAACCAACTGCTTTTGAAATGTGTCCCAGTGTGTCAGAAGCTCCATCTGGAACCCCTGCATTGACAAAGTTATTAGCATCTGGTGCAGCACCGATTCCTACAGAATCTAATACCACCAAGTGAATACGATTAAATTTTGGCATAGTATGTCTCCTTATTACTTTGATTAGTTTACTTTTGTTGAAGTTAAAATCTGAACCCCGTCTCGTCCAGCAACGATGACCTTATCCACCATTTGATTGAATAAGCCGTGCTCCACGACGCCAACGACATGGTCCAATTCTTGGCCAAAGGCAATTGGATCCTCGATGACATCCAAGGCAAGGTCAATGATAAAGTTCTGCATATCGGTCACAAAACGCTGGCCATCTTTTTCACGGAAACTTGGTTTGTAGCCAGCGCGCTCAAACCGACGAAAGACCTGTTCTGCGCCATACTGAACCACTTCTACTGGCAATTTAAAAGCACCCAGTTTGTCGACCAGCTTGCTCTCATCCACCACCCAAATGTATTCTTTTGAAGGCGTTGCAACAACCTTCTCCATGAGAAGGGCACCACCACCACCTTTGATTCCATTAAACTGGCTATCCACTTCATCCGCCCCGTCGACTGTCACATCGACAAAGTCTACTTGGTCAATCGACTTGAGCGGGATATTAAGACCTTCGGCCTGTTTACTAGTAACACTAGAAGTCGTTACAGCTGTAATCTGCAACCCTTCTTCCTTGATACGACGACCGATTTCTTCGACAAAATAATAGGCAGTAGACCCCGTTCCAAGTCCGACTACCATGCCATCCTTGACAAACTCAGCAGCCTTGATACCTGCCATTTTCTTCAATTTTTCCACTCAAACACCTCCATTAAAGAGCTACTTTCATTATAACATGTATCCTTTTTTATTTCATGGATACACTAGAAAAACCCGAACATTTTTATTTCGGGTTTTGATATCCTATTTAACCATATCAGGATCGTAGTCATAAAATCCTGTATCAAGGAAACGGTTTTTAGGGTGTAACTTGCGCACTTCTTCATCCAGCAAGAAAGCCTGGTCATGGCTGAAGTTACCTTCTTGAATCAAACTACGAGCTTGAATAAAGAGTTTAGCAATCTCAACAAAGTTCTGACCTGGTGTATAGAGGCCTTCTAACTTCCAGTGGGTAAAACCATGTTCTACCAACTCTGTTAATTTAGTCATCAAGTCAAGGTCATTATTTGCAAAGATATGAGTCCCATGATTGTCCTCAAAGATAGAATAATGACTCTCTGGATCACTTGGCTCAGCTAAAAAGAGATCACGTTGACGTGTCTTTTCATCATCAATGTGAGTAAAGTTGTAATAGTTTTGTAAAAGGGGGCGCTTTGAATGGTGAATAACACTAGCACCATAAACTAAGACCTCAGCTGGGATTTCCAAAATCTCTGGCATTTTGAAGAGTTCAGCTGATGGAATTTCACGCGCCAAAACAGCCTCAGATGCGCCAGCCTTTTGTCCCCAGAAGTTAATCTGGCGACTGCTAGTTACCATGGTTGAAGCATCGTAGATGGTCTTAAAGGAATAACCATCGCGGTTGACTACGTAAAAGACACCAGCATCCCCAATCGTAATGTAGTCTGTCTTGATTTCTTCCAAAAAGTCTAAGAAAGGCTTGATACGGTCCATCATATCTTGGTGCATGAGGGCATTGACTGCAACAATCAATTCCTTACCTGCTTCATGAACCACCTTAGCAATTTCACGCAATTTGTCATGACTAAAGGTTGTTGGCAGACGAAGGCCAAAATCTTTCTCACCGACATAGATACGGTCTACGCCAGCTTCGAGCAGTTGTTTAACTTGTTCAATACTTTCAGCAGTTGCTGTAATGATAATCTTTTCCATAAGAAAAATTATACCACATTTCTCAAAAATCAGCTATGAATACTGGGAGTTTTACAAAAAGTTAGGCTTATTTTTAACTTTTGAAATTAAAAAGTGAACAGTATCAGCACCGTTCACTCTCTTTTTATGCATGTGTTTCTTCAACTAGGTGTCCATCGTTCATCACATAAACACGGTCCACCTTATCTAGAAGACGAGTATCGTGCGTAATCATGACAACTCCTCTACCTTGTTCGTGGGCAATGGCAGCCAACATTTCTGTTACTTGGTAAGCACGCTGGGTATCCAGACTGGCTGTTGGTTCATCTGCAAGAACGATACTCGGATTGTTATAAAGCGCTCTAGCAATTGCGGCCCGTTGACGTTCACCACCTGATAAAGCCTTGGGATAATGATTTTGTACCTTTTCCAAATCCAACAAGTCCAGTAACTCTTTTCGATCACTTTTACTATTTTTTCCCTTATCCAGTCTGTCAATCAAATCCAGCTGTTCTTTGACCGTTAGAAAAGGAATTAAGTTTGAAGCCTGAAGAATAAAGCCAAACTCTCTAAAACGGAGGTCTGTTTTCTCCTTCTCCGTCAAACTGCCTGTTTCCTTCCCCTTAACTAAAATCTTTCCACTCGATGCTTCCTGAAGTTGTCCTAGAGTCGTTAGAAAAGTCGTCTTTCCAGAACCTGAAGGCCCAACGATAGCCACGAACTCTCCCGTATTTAGCTGAAAATTCGTCTCATGCAGAGCTACGACTTTCATCTTTCCTTCCCCGTACGTTTTTGTCACTTGAGTCATTTCAATCAATGCTGTCATACTATTCTCCTTATCATTCTGCAATCGCAGTAATCGGGTCCACCTTTAGCAAGCGTGGAAGTGAAATGACACCACCTAGCATGGCCATCAAACAAATCACCAAGCTTAGGACAGAATAGGCTAACCAACTTGGGTAGAAAAAGAAGGTAGCTGGCAAGACTAAAATCACTCCTCCAATAGCAAGCAAGGCTAAAGCGATCCCCATACCAGCTAGGAAGAAGATTTGACAGAAAAGAGACCATACAATAGTTTTGATCTGTATTCCCTGAGCCCGCATTATTCCATAAAGTCCTAGTTTTTGTATGGTAATGATATAAACAAATATACCCACAATCAAGCCTGTAATGATAATCATAGCAAGAATCATCCCTGAAAATACATTAACTTGAGGTGTGTAACCAGGAATTTTCGAAATCATTTTTGGGATGGAAATCTGTTTCAATCCATCGCCAGCCAATTCTATATCATTTTTCAATACCAAGGCAGAGATCGATTTATTAGATTTTAAAGTTCCTTGTAAGGTCCAATAAGTTGTCAAACTCGTAAACACAACAGGCTCAGTAAAAAATTTATTTCCTTGAGTCAGCCCTACAATCTTGTAACTTACTTCGCTTCCATTGAGCTGAATGGCATCACCTAGCTTGATTCCATAATTCTCAAAGGACTGATCAACGACCACTTCGTCATCCCCTTCAGGATAACGGCCCTTCGTCAAACTAGGAGAGATAAATTCGTCCCATTCTTGAGCAAAGATGGAAACATTGACCTTTTCGCTATCATCGACTAGATTTGTCACAGCAAACATATAGCCCAGTGGAGCTGCCTCTTTAGAACTCTTATCCTTATAGTCCTTTTCAGGAATAAAAGATGCCGTCAAATTATCATTTGCGTAGTCAGATAAAACCACACCCGTCGCTTGCCAATTATCAATAGCGGCTCGATTGTTTCGCACAAGACCAAGAGCTAAGCTGGTCATAAAAAAGACCATGAAAGCGATAAGAAAAATGGTAGTTAAAATCAAACTATATCGAAGTTTGTTTTGTAATATTTCTTTGATAGCAAGATACATGCTTATCTCCTTTAACTTTTCAAGAGGTATCGATTAGACACCCCACTACTATAAAAATAGGAGACAGAAAATCTGTCTCTGTATTCAAAACAAATCTCACTAATCAAATTAAATAAAATCAAGAAAATAAGGAAAGAAATTTTCGTAAAAAAGAATCATTTGGTAGCTCTATTTCCTTGCTAATATAAGCAATTATGAATATTAATAAGTATTTGGTGTCCATCCATCCTATCATTTTCACATTATGGTGTCAAGAAAAGTGATTTTGAAAAGGGACTTTATTCTTATTGTAACCTTTCTGTAATAATTCTCTGCTGAAAAAATGATAAAATAGGTATGTACTGTTAAGGAGAGAATAATGCCCGTAAGAAAATTACAATCCTATGAGGTAGACTATCAAGAAGAATTAAGCCAGCAGGTTCCTCGCTATCAAGATTATATACCTGAAGCGCAATCTGATGCCAATCTCAAGGAAATCCTATTTTTTGTTAATATCGCTGTTTTTTGTATCTGTATTGCTATCTTTAGTTTTATCTTTTTAGCATTAAAATTATCGCCTGCTCTTGCATTTGCCGCAGCAATCGGATCCAGCTTACTTGTTTTAAAAGTTCAGCGCTTTATTATCAAACGAAAACGTAGAAGATAAATCCAAAATATCGCCCCGTCTGGAGCGATATTTTTATTTTTTCTTTTTAGATGGTGTATGGATGGCAATCTTCACTTCAAAGATTGTTCCCTTTGGTTTATTATCTTTAACAGTAATGGTTCCTTTTAGGGCATCTACAATTTGCTTGGCTAGGGATAATCCTAAACCAAAACCACCTTTTTGACGGGTTCTAGCCTTGTCCACTCGATAAAAACGATCAAAAATTTTCTTCTTATCTTCTGCTGAAATACCGACTCCATTGTCGGAAACTAGCAAATAAAGATTACGATCAGTCGCTGAAATCATAAAATCAATCTCACCATCCTCCTCAGTATATTTGATAGCATTATCAAATAGGATGGTCATCAGTTGTTTTAGTAAAAGTTGATCTGTGACAATCGTTCGATGGATGCGATTTTCAAAACGAAAGACACGGTCATTTTCAGAAGCAATCATCTCATAGTTTGTGAAAGTCGTATTGAAAAAACTGGTTGGAACTTCTGCAAGTTCCGGCTTAATTCCATCATCTCTCCGAGCTAAATTCAACAAGTTTGTCGTCAAAAACCGCATATTTCGGACTTCTTCCAAACTCGATGCAATGCTTTCACTCACATCCATAATGGTAGCTTCTGGCTTACGGAAAAGGGTCTCTAAGCGATTTTGCAAAACTGCGAGTGGAGTTCGTAACTCATGACTGGCATTTTCAACAAAGGACTGTTGCTTCTGCATACTCTCAAGCAGAGGACGAACACTGACTCTAGCTAGATAGAGACTGGCAAGCAAAGACAGAATCCAGAAACTTGCCATCACAATCACAATCAATTGCTCATGCTTTTGACTGGCTTGCTCCAACTGACTGGTATTAATCAAGACAGCTGCATACTTGATATTGGTTGAAACCGAACTGATATTCGTTTCCATCAAAATCATGCGATAGATTTCTTCTTGTCCATAGCTATTAAAAACCTGAATCTGATAAATATGGCCTAGCTCTTTTTTCTCTAACTTAATCTTATCCAATCCCAAAAATCGATTTCCAGAAAGGAGCTGGGTAAAATTCTTATCAAAAAGAATAACCTCCGTGTTGGAACTGACATTGGGTTTTATCTCAGTCTTGCTAGTATCTGTAGCGGCATTCTCTAAATCTTTAATCTCTTCTGTTGCCCTATTTACCGCAAGCTGAATAACCGCCTGAGGATTGTTACTCAGTCCATGAAGCGTATCATCCACCGAAGTATAGAGACTCGAATGCATGACCTGCAAAATAATCAAGGTCATGGTAGAGAAAATCAGGGTGAAGACACCAAAGTTGCGGATAAAGTAACTAAAGTCATCCGCATACCATGTTTTTTTTAGTTTACTGAACATCTTTTAAAATATACCCAACACTACGCAAGGTTTGCAAATTCTCTGCAAAAGTGGTTCCTTTTAATTTCTTACGGACTTTTGAAACATAGACTTCAACAACCGAAATCGTTGTATCACTATCAAATCCCCATAGACGATCAAAAATCTGAGTCTTGGGCAAAATAACATTTTGATTTTGGAGGAAATAAACTAGTAAATCAAACTCTTTCCCCAGCAATTCGACGGGAGTATCTTCGACTTTAACGGTATTGGTTGACAGATTAACCACAATATTTCCATAAGTCAAGGTATTTTCATTAAACTTACCTGAACGTTTGAGAAGGGCCTGAATCCGCATTTTGAGTTCTTCTAGGTAGAAAGGCTTGGTCAGGTAATCATCTGCTCCTAGTTCAAATCCATGTCCCTTATCATCCAAGCTTTCCTTGGCAGTCATGATCAGAACTGGAGTCGTAATCCCCTTTTCGCGCAATTCTTTCAAGACTTGGAAGCCATTTTTTTCAGGCAACATCAAATCGAGCAAAATCAAATCATAGACGCCACTTTCAGCTTCGTAGAGACCTTCTTCTCCATCAAATACCTGCATGACATCCGCAAAATCGTCTAAAAAGTCAAATACTGAATTTGACAGGCCTAGGTCATCCTCAACCAATAAGATTTTTATCATGAGAAACTCCTCCTTATTAAAACCATTATACCAAATTTGCCTTAAAAAAAACTCAACTCTCTGCATTTTACATGAGAAAGCTGAGTTTTCTTTTTATTCTAGGCTTATTTATGCGTTTCCGTATTGAAGAACGACTGCTTCCACTGCAGCTTTTTCACGGTTAATCAAGTCAACACGCGCTGCAATTTCCTTGATTCCCATACCGATGTTACGGCTAAGAGCAAGGTCAGAAAGTTGCGGTTCAAAGAATTCCTTGTACTCTGCCAAGCGTTGCTGAGTCTTAAATACGTGTGCAGGAAGGATAACAAAGCTATCAAAGCTCATATCTCCACCAAGAGCTGCCTTAATCCAAGCCCAGTTTTCACGCGCCCAAGACCAAGCTGTTTCCTGAGTTGCTTGGTGAGCTAGGAATTGGTAATACCAAGCAGACAAGTCCTGTGGTTTCACCACAAATTTGTCCTTCCAAGCAGCAATCAAGGTTTGGATATTGTCCGCATCTTTACTATAGGCAAGAGCTGCTGCCAACTGGCGTTTAAAGACAGCATCTGTTGCGTGAGTATAAGTGCCAAGATAAAGTGCTAACAAGTCTTTAGTCTCATGATGTTTCATCTCATTGATCAGAACTTGTGAGCGAATAGCTGCTGGAAGTCCTGCAAGATTCTCCTTGTGAGCCGCGAAGATTTGGCTAGCGACTTGACTAGCTTCTGCATCATTTGAGCGAATCATCATAGAAACAGCCAACTGACGAACCAACTCATCCTCATCTGATTCTCCGTTTTTAGCTTCAAAACCAAGACGGTCATAGTTGTGACGAGCCAATTTAGCAACCAAGGCTTTGAAGGCTCTTTCAGCTTCTGTTCCTTCATCGATAAAGCGCTCAAGGGCAGAAATGACTTCAGAAACAGCTGAAACGACAAGGTAAGATTCTTCCTTAGCAAGTTTATCAATAACTGGGAGCAAGTCAGCATAAGAAATGTGCCCTGACTCAGCAAGCAAACGACGTTCTTGGACGATTTGCAGTTTACTTGTGTTATCAAGCTCAACTAGGTCAGCAAGAACAGCATCTAACAAGTCTCCTTGATAGTCTGTAATGTAGTGAGCTGTATTTTCTGTGTTGAGGCGAAGTGCTGTTTTGTTTTCAGCAAGAAGAGCTGCGTAGCCAGGGATTTCGATACTTTCAGTTTCAAGTGTATCAGGTAAACCTTTCCAGTTGCTGTTTAGTGGCACAACCCAGAGACGGTTCTTATCCTCGTGCTCACCGATGAAGAATTGTTTTTGTGAAATCTTCAAGACATCATTTTCAACTTTGACAGTAAGAACTGGGTAACCAGGCTGTTCCAACCAAGAATCCATGAAGGCTGCGACATCACGTCCAGACGCTTGACCAAGAGCATCCCAAAGGTCACGACCAATTGTATTGCTGTATTGATGTTTTTCAAAGTAGGCATGCAAACCTTTAGCAAAATCGGCATCGCCGAGCCAACGGCGAAGCATATGCATGAGACGGCTTCCTTTGGCATAGACGATAGCTCCGTCAAAGAGTGTATTGATTTCATCTGGGTGTTTGACTTCGACGTGAACTGACTGAACTCCATCAGTCGCATCGCGTTCAAGAGCGTGAGGCACTCCACCTGTTTGGAAATCTTCAAAGATATTCCAGCTTGGCTCAATGGCATCCACACAGACATATTCCATCATGTTAGCAAAGCTTTCATTGAGCCAAAGGTCATCCCACCATTTCATAGTAACGAGGTTACCAAACCATTGGTGAGCCAATTCATGTGCCACAACAAGGGCAACTTGTTGACGACTAGCAAAGGTTGAGTTCTCATCCACAACCAAGTAAACTTCACGGTAGGTTACCAGACCCCAGTTTTCCATAGCACCTGCTGAGAAGTCAGGAAGGGCGATATGGAGAGATTGAGGGATTGGGTACTTGACTCCGTAGTAATCTTCATAAAACTCGATTGAGCGAACGGCAATATCTAGTGAGAAATCAAGGTTAGATAGTGGATGGGCTTTGGTTGAGTAGACACCTACGAGGGTACCGTTTTTAGTTTTAGCCGTTACCCCTTGCAAATCACCCGCAACAAAGGCTAACAAGTAAGAAGACATGCGAGGTGTTGTCTCAAACTTCCAGATGCCTGTTTCCTTGCGGTTTTCCACATCAATCTCAGGCATGTTAGACAAGGCCAATTCACCTTCTGCTTGGTCAAAACGTAGAGAGAGGTCAAAAGTTGCTTTAGCTTCTGGCTCATCCACACATGGGAAGGCTTCACGCGCAAAATGGCTCTCGAACTGAGTAGACAAGACTTCCTTCTTGACTCCATCAACTGTGTAGTATGAAGGGTAAACCCCTGTCATGTTATCTGTGATTTTTCCTGAAAAGGCAAGAACTAATTTAACTTGACCAGCCTCAGCCAATTCGATATGAAGGGCTTCATTTTCATGGTCAACTGTAAATGGACGAGCTTGACCTGCAACTTCTACAGAAGCGATTTCCAAATCTTTTTGATGAAGGGAAATACGGTCACTTTGTGCTTGACCCGTAATGATCACCTTCCCAGAAAAAGTCTTGGTCTCACGACTCAAGTCTAAAAATAAATCATAATGTTCAGGAACAAATTGCTTAATAAAATGTTCAACTGCTTGCATAATTTTCTCCTATTCTAAGTTTAAGAGCTAGAGCTCTTCTTCAAACAAACTTATTATATCATGTTTTTCTTAAGAAAAAAGGATTGGACGGCGATTTCCAAAACTTTCTTCCTTCCAATAGTCTACAGTGGGTAGACCTTGCGAAATTCTTCTAAAACAACCTTGCTTTCAGGTGTAAAAGTCAGTCCTGCTTCTCTCAGCCACTCGGCGAAACAATTCTCATGAACCTGACGCCAATAGGCTAGGGATTTGTCACCTTCTCCTTCCTTAAAGGCATGTTGAGCAGAAACTTGATTGAAGGGCTGGACAGAAACCTTTGTAATTTCGACAATACAGACAGCCTGATTTTGACTATCTAAAATGACATCAAAAGTTCCTTCTTGAGGAAGAGACTCGGCTTCTAGTGCATAAAGGTCGTAGGCTGATGCTGTTGCTGTCTTTTCGCCTCTTAAAACCAAATCTGCTAAAAAGTCTGGTTCCACTCCAAAAGCCCAAGCATCGATTTCATCTCCTATAGAGGGGTTGATTTTCTTATATGCATTCCACATTTCTTGCGGTGTCATGGGTGCTCCTTTGTAATTTCTTACTTTCTTCTTTTATATGTTTGAGATGGTCTGGATGGTCAATCTCTAAATTAAAAATCTCTGGAATAGAACTATAGTGGATAATGCACTTGATATCCATCTGATTCATTTTTTGTATGAAAGAAACATTCAGATAACCTGCCACAGCAAAGTCAATCTTTTTCATCCTTGCTTTATCCTGCATATCTCTTAGCATATCTAACATTATTGGACTTTCCATATCATGCCATTGACTGTTTCTCACAGTCGCAAAAACAAAAGAAGTCAAATCGTTCATTCCAACTACAATCTTTGAAATATCAGCTTCCAGCATGCTGTCCAAGTCAAAATATGCTGACGGTAATTCAATCATCGTGGCAATTTTCCCAGTAAAACCCTGCTGACGCAATACTGTAATAGCTTGCTTTAACTGCTCCGCATCATTGACAAAAGGAAAGATAACAGATAGATTGGGATTGTTTTGATAAACTTCTGTAACGACATTTGCCTCAGCCTGAAATTCATCCGGACACGCCAGCAAACGCCTAGTTCCTCTATATCCAAATAAGGGATGATTTTCATCAAAATACTCTTTAGTCCCCTTTAGACAATTAGCTTCTGTATTCGTTAATTCAGAAAAACGATACCAAACTTCCTTACCTGAGTACAAGGAACAAATAGTGTCTAGATAATCTTTTACAAATTGCTGACAACTTGGTAATAGGATGTTTTGATTAAGCTCTCTCAACAAGTATTCGCCTCTAATCATACCTATGTGGTGCAATAACTGAGGATAAATTTTTTCAACAATTTTTTCGCCACTCAGAGCTAGTTGGTTTCTCATCATTCACCTTCCAATTCATATACAAGGTCTTGTCCAGTTCTGGAAATCCTAATAATTCAGACTTAACCTTCAAGACTAATGGCGATGAATTTTCTTCTGTGATTTTTTGAATATCCATCCAAATCCTCCTACTTCAAAGACCAGCCACCATCAATCATCAGGATTTGTCCCTGCATGGCGCTTGCTTTTCCACTTGCTAAGAAAAGGCTAATCTCTGCTATTTCCTCTGGCTTAATCCAACGTTTGATTGGTGTTTCACTAGCCACCCAGTCAGCTAAGCCACCCGGTTCAAAGTCGGCAGCAGTCATAGCTGTCTTGACAGCACCTGGAGCGATACCAAATACCTGAATCCCAGCTTCAGCATAGTCTAGAGCCAACTGCTTGGTGAAGCCAGCCAAGGCATGCTTAGATGAAGTATAGGCGTGACCACCTCCACCTGCTAGACTAGAAGCAATAGAGCACATATTGATAATGATTCCTTTTTTATTCTCCAGCATTTGTGTCAAATAATGCCGAGTCAACTCTACTGGAGTAACGTAGTTGATTTCAAAAATCTCTTGAATTTCCTGCGCTGTCTGTTCCAATAGGGGTTTATAAGCATCCAACACTCCAGCAGTATTGCACAAAACATCCACCTGAGGACACCAGTCAAAAATAGGCTCTAAGTCCAAGGTCAAATCTCTCTGTAAAAAGTGGAAATCACCCTCTAATAGTGGATTTTCGCCTTGGTCCACTCCATAAACTTGATAGCCCTTATCTAAAAATAGTCTAGCCTGAGCTAGTCCGATTCCAGAACTCACTCCTGTAATGAGTACACGTTTAGTCATACACTTCTACCCAATCCTTCGCCAAAACATCACAAGGTGTCGGACTCCACATGGAAAAACCTTCTCCTTCTCCAGACACGTTGATTAGGAAATAAGGCGTCACTTCAAGTGCAACCCCGTTTTGTTCAATAGTATCAAAGAGTTGGACATAGTTTTCAGCACCTCCCCAACCAGTACGAACATATTTTTTCTTAGCCTTTAACCCAGGCAGAATTTCTTCAAATGTCATGTTTTTCTCCTTTAATATCAATAATTCTCCCCTTCATTATAACAAAAAAACCGCTTTAAAACGGCTTTTTGACTGTGATTTATTTACATCTGCTTCTACTTACGGCAAATTATTCCCTGCAGCTAGATAAATTTCATACCATTCTTTTCTTGTTAAGCTAAAGTTTGCCGCTTGGCTAACTTCTCTCAAGTGCTTAGGATTTGTGGTACCTACGACTGCCTGCATTTTTGCTGGATAACGCAATATCCAAGAAATGGCAATAGTTGAAGAGGTTACTCCATATTTAATAGCTAAACGATCAAGTACTTGATTTAAAGCTTGAAATTTCTCATTTCCAACAAAATTCCCTTTAAAATACCCAAATTGTAAGACAGACCATGCTTGAATGACCACATCATGTAATTTGCAATATTCAAAAATGCTGCCATCTCGTATAGCTGCTTGACTATCTTCCATATTAACATGAAAACCTGATTCGAATCCTGGAGTAAAAGCCGCACTCAATTGTAACTGATTAACAGCTAACGGCTGCTTTACATCTTTTTTAAGCAACTCCATCATCATAGGATTTTGATTAGAAACTCCAAAATCTCGAACTTTACCTTGTTTATAAAGGAGATCAAAGGCTTCTGCTACTTGGTCAGATTCCATCAAAGCATCTGGTCGATGAAGAAGCAAGCTATCTAGATGATCAATCTTCAATCTTTGCAAAATTCCGTCAACTGATTTTATAATATAGTCCTTAGAAAAATCAAAATAGGTAAATTCTTCAATGCGAATGCCACATTTGGACTGAATCCACATCTTTTCTCTTAAATCTGGACGATTTTTTAGGACAAGACCTAACAGTTCTTCACAACGACCACGACCATAAATATCAGCCAAGTCAAAAGCGTTGATTCCAACAGACAGTGCTGTTTCTACAAGCTCTTCAACTTCTTTTACAGACTTATCTTCTATTCTCATCATTCCGAGAACAATTTCTGATAATTCTTTGTCATCTTGACCAAGAGTTATGTATCTCATCAAATTTTTCTCCTTAAATTTCTAACATTCTTCCCTTCATTATAACAAAAAACCGTTTTGCAACGGCTTTTTGACTATATTTCACTCCATTTTATCTTCTTAAACCCACGGAACAAGAGAAAAATACCAATAAAAAGAACAGCTAAAGGAATGAATTTTGTAAGGAAAACATTTGAAATTCCCATCCACTTATAGTAACGAAGCAGAGAACCTACCACAAGATGGGCAACAATCATACTGACAAAGGGACGAAAGACCGCTTCTTTCCAATTCCAAATACTGATGACTAGAGAAAGCGTAAAAACAAGGAAACTATCCCAGGGAGCAGGAAGATAAAAGGCTCCTTCTTGTATGAAACTTCCCATTCCTACATATCCTAGAACGACTAGCAGAACAAGAATTCCAACGACAATATAAGTGCCAATTTTCATCTTAGGAGAATCTTGGACTAGCCCCCAACGTAAGATTGTGGCCACAAGTCCAAATCCAATCAGAAAAAGAAGAAGTTGCCCTAAAAATGTGAGCAAATTGACTGTTAAGAGAGAACCTTTAGAAAAATCACTTAGTAGTTGATAATAACGTAATACCGCTAGGACAAGAATTGGCGTCAAAAGGGACTCCTTGATAGAACTGCGAGGTGCTTCCTTGAGCATCTCTTTCATTAATTTTTTAGGATTCTTACCTAGATAATCCTCTGCACTCATTCCGTCTCGTTCTGCTTCTGAGAAATCTAACATCATCAAATAGATCTGCTCTCTGAGGTAGTCCTCATCATAGAGAAATCCAGCAAGATTAAAACTATCCCACAGTTCCTCAAAATACTTTTGATTCTCCTCAGAAAACTCATGTAGCAAAGCGCTTGTTTCTTCATAATACTTCATTTTCTTCATGGTTTACCCTCCATTCTTAATTCCTTCTACTTTTTGACTCAAATCGTCCCATTGTTGCCAAAAGACCGAGACACGATCTTCTCCTTCTTTCGTTAACGAAAAATACTTCCGATCTGGACCATCTGGCGACGGGCGCATGTCGCCTCTTATCCATTGATTTTTTTCTAACTTTTGCAACAAAGGATAAATAGTTCCTGGAACGATAGTATCAAATCCAGCCTCTCGCAAAGTCTGAACCAACTCATAACCATATCGCTCTTTTTGACCAATCATATCCAAGACACAACCTTCAAGAACACCTTTTAATAGTTGAGTTTCTTTCATCCCTTCCCCCTTCTATCTATTTTGTAATACCTACTAGTAGCTTCATCTATAATATACCACTTTCATACTAGTTTGTAAAGCATAATAGTTGAAATAAAAAACGACAACCACTTTTCAGCAGTTATCGTTGCTTATCTTTTAATCTTTTCCACCAAGTCGGCTATTGATATTCATCATGATACTAGCTATTTTTTCACCCCAGTACGGATCGGATGCATAACGAACATTCATTCCTGTCGCTTTATTTCCAAGGTGATCTCTTCCACGGTCAATATAGTTCTCACGAATCCACTTGGCCGCACCAAGAATTCCTTTATCTACATCATCAAATTTCTTAGCTGAATCATAGGGGCTGGTATCATAGGCAGCAATTCCGAAGAAGTTATTTTTATCATTAGCAATTTGGCTTCGTCCCCAAGCGCTTTCTAGCGCACTATGAGCCATTAAATAAAGAGCATTGACACCGTAACGTTTTTCAGCTTCTTTAAAAATGGCTCCTTTACCGGCAAGACGGCTGTTTCGGATATTCATCATCGAATAAACTCTATTTAATTCATCCGCACTATAGTTGGTTGGTTCAGTCAAATTCTTAAAAAGGAAACGATTTTTGATAGTAAACCCATCAAAATGTTCTCCATCATTTGAATAATACTTCTTACCAATTTTCATAGATGAAGTATGTGGAGCTACCCGAATACTAGTGTATGGAGAAAGTTCATGATATAAGAATCTTCCGTCAGTAGTATAGTGAGGAATAAACTCACTTCCTTCATCAACTAAAGTCAAATCGCTTTGATTCATATAACCAGATAAGCCTGATATTGAAACAGCAAGACGACTTCCCTTAGTTTTAGAGCTATCATAGGTCACAATACTTCCCTGATTGACATAGCTCAAAATATCTCCTGATTCGCTATAAATATAGGCTGTGATTGGTTTAACCTTAAAATATTTTGGACTTTGAATCCACTTTCCATCACTCTGGAAGAAATACTCTTTATTTTTGATATTAAAACCACCAGTAACATAACTTCCATCTTCTTTTAGGTAGTACCATGCATTGTAGTTAGGATCAAAAATCCATTCATTCTTGGCCATATAACCACCTGCTTTGAGGTAATAAGCACCAATCCATTCACGTGAAGCATACGTACCGCCTAATTTTAGATAAAACCAGCTATTATAGGATTTATCAAAAATCCATTCTTTTTCAGCCATTGCTCCACTATTTTTTAGATAGTAAGCATTTTTCCACTGATTACTAGCCATCACACCATTAGTATTAAAATAGTACCATGTACCCTTAATTTTTTCCCATTTATTACGAAGGATTTTTCCAGAATCTGTAGCATAGTACCATTTATCAGCAATCTTCACCCAAGCATTTTGAGCCATCGCCCCACTACTATTAAGAAGATAATCGTTCACTATAGCATTGCTAGCCATAACTCCATCTTGGTTGAAGTAATACCAAACATTGCCAATTTTTTCCCATCTATTACGAACAATCTTTCCTGAATCTGTAGCATAGTACCATTTATCCGCAATTTTTACCCAGGAATTTTCTACCATTGCTCCACTAGTATGAAAAGCATAGTCATTAACAATAGTATTGCTGGCCATGATTCCATGTTGATCAAAGAAATACCAGACACCCGCAATTTTTTTCCAGTTTTTGATTGGTTGATTATTCTCATAAAAAAGCCATTTCCCATGCTCTTTCTGCCAACCATTCTTAGGAGCCTCTTCAACCCTCTCTTTATTTGAAATAGCCTCTTGTTTAGAATTATTTTCTTTTACAACAACTGGTTCTTTCTTTTTTTCCGTCTTTTCAGTTTCATTCTTTGTATTTTCAACAACTTTTTTCTCTTCTGATGCTGGTGTCTGATTTTTATCTTTAGAAGACTGATTTTTGTCCACAGATTGACTCTTATTCGTCGTTTGACTTTGGTCCGTTGTTTTACTATCTTCAGCAGAGACCGATGTTGTGGGCACAATTGCCAATGCAAGAACTGCTGTACTTACAAGTAGTATTCTCTTCATTTTGCTCCCCTAAGTAGATATTCATCTACATCATTCGTAATTAACTTTATTTTAACATAGTTAAAATATGAAAATATTACAAAATGATGAAAATTATGTGTCTTATTGACGATAATGATACCCTAGCTTATCTAAGGCTGGCTTTTACTTCCTTGCGTAGATTTTCTAGACTGCTGATACCATATTTATCCATAATCTTTGGTAAATTTTCTATGATATCAGGACAGGCATATGGATTGGTAAAGTTAGCTGTTCCAACTCCAATAGCAGATGCTCCAGCCAGATACATTTCTAAGGCAGCTTCTGCCGAATCCACTCCCCCCATTCCAATGATAGGCAGGTCTGTTGTTTGAGCTACTTGGCGGATGAGTTTGAGGGCTACTGGAAATACTGCTGGACCAGACATTCCACCTGTTCCATTGGCCAAGATTGGTTTTCTGGTTTTGAGGTCAAAGCGCATTCCAACTAGAGTATTGATCATGGTTAAGCCACTTGCTCCCGCATCTTCTGCAGCTTTTGCGACAGTAACGATATCGGTCACACTAGGGGTTAGTTTGACATAAACTGGTACATCTGATGCCTCTACAGCTGCCTTTACTACATCATAAGCCAAATCCGGATCTTGACCAATCAAGAGTCCATGATTACAGTGATCTACGTTGGGACAAGAAATATTGAGCTCGATAGCCTTTACATTAGCTGCCTTGGAAATCCCATGAGAAACAGCTGCATACTCTTGTTTTGAAAAACCAGCTACATTAGCAATAATAGGAAGATTTGGATATTCTCTTTCCAGCCAAGGTAACTTTTCAGCCAAAACAACTTCCAAACCAGGATTTTGCAAGCCAATTGCATTGAGCATACCAGCAGGCGTCTCTGCCACTCTTGGAGTTGGATTGCCAAAGCGTGGTTCAAGGGTTGTCGCCTTGATCATAATAGAACCTAAAAGGTCTAAATCATAGTACTTGGCATACTCTTGACCAAAACCAAAACAGCCTGATGCTGGAATGATCGGATTTTTCAAATCCAAGCCTGGTAGAGAAACTTGTAAACGATTTCTAGTCATAATTTTCTCCTTATAATACAACTGTTCCTGTGCGGAAAACAGGGCCATCTTCACAGACACGTTGGCTGACCGTCTCGCTTTCTGGCACCTTTAGGACGCAGGCATAACAAGCTCCCATCCCACAAGCCATACGAGATTCCAGAGATAGATAGGCTCTTGGGTGGTCATAAAAGGTTTGATTGATATACTTCATCATCCCAGGTGCCCCACATGAGTAAACAGCATCAAACTGACTGTCTAAGTCATTGATAACAACGGAAACATTTCCCTTAATACCATAAGAACCATCATCTGTCGTTACAAAGACTTGACCATATTGGGCCAATTCCTTTTCGAGAATAACAGCATCCTTAGTGGCAAAACCGAGAACTGTCACTACTTTTACACTACGCGCATGCAATTCCTTGGCCATTTCAAGCAAGGGAGGAACACCAATCCCCCCTCCAACTAAGAGAACCTGGCTCTGCTCATCTAGGTCAGACAAGTCAAAACCATTTCCCTGAGGACCCATCACATCAAGAGTGTCTCCCTGACTTAAGGTTGAGAAAATAGCTGTCCCAGCTCCCTCAATCCGATAAATGAGATGACACTGCTTGTTTACCTTATCAATAGACGAAATTGAAATAGGACGACGCAAAAGATGGGCATCATCAGGCACACGCAGATGAAGAAATTGGCCTGCTCGCATGGCTTCAACCATTTCCCCTTCTAGAACTAATTCAAAGATTGCTGGCGCGATTTCCTCCTGTGCAACCACCTTCATGGTTTCCAATCGAATCGCACCCAAACGTTTCTTACATGTGGGATTCATGACTTTTCCTCCTTAAATTTTAAGGGGACCAGACAAAGAAAAGACCTTGCTAGTGCAAGGCCTCAGTTAAAATCGTACAAGACAAGAGAGCACACTCAAAAAGTCTCCTCTAGAAAATTGCACTATTCTTTTATCTGACACCTTGTGAGTCTCTCTGGACTCCCCTTAAAGGTTAAATTTTTACTAGTATACTCTTTCAGCTAAAAAAAGTCAAGTAGAAAACGAACATTCTACTTGACCTCACGAGATTATTTTTCACGAATGACTTCGACCTTGTAGCCATCAGGGTCTTTGACAAAGTAATAGTTAGGAGCAGTTCCTGGTAGGCCATTTGGCTCAGTAACTTCATAACCTTTGGCACTATGCTCTTGATGAAGCGCCTCAAGATCAGGTGTACTGAGGGCGATATGGGCAAACCCATCACCAACCACATACGGACCGTGATCGTAGTTATAAGTCAACTCCAACTCATAGTCATCACCCTCAAGACCTAGATAGACAATCGTGAAGGCATGGTCTGGAAAATCTCTGCGACGCAATTCTTTAAAACCAAAAGCATCTTGATAAAATGCAATTGATTTTTCAAGATTTTCTACTCGCAAGCAAGTGTGTAGCATTTTTGAAGCCATATTTTTCTCCTTTATTTTTAAAAAGACTGGGACAATCCTGTTCCAGTCTTATCTGTTATTATTTACCAAGTTTTGCTTTAGCTGCATCTGCAAGAGCTGTGAAAGCTGCTGCATCGTTAACAGCCAAGTCAGCAAGCATTTTACGGTTAACTTCGATCTCAGCCAATTTCAATCCATGCATCAATTGTGAGTATGAAAGTCCGTTCATACGAGCTGCCGCGTTGATACGAGTGATCCACAATTTGCGGAAGTCACGTTTTTTCTGACGACGGTCACGGTATGCATAGTAGTAAGAGTTCATTACTTGTTCTTTTGCAGTACGGAACAAGATGTGTTTAGCTCCATAGTAACCTTTTGCTAATTTAAGAATACGTTTACGACGTTTGCGTGATACAACGCCACCTTTAACACGTGCCATGTTTTATTTCCTCCAAATATTTCCTAGAATTGTTTACTTACAGTCAAGCTATTATTTCAAGCGAGTAAGCATTGCTTTGATACGTTTGTAATCTCCTGAATGCACCATAGATGCTTTACGAAGATGACGACGTTGTTTCTTAGTTTTTCCGTGGAAACGGTGAGAAGTGTAAGCACGGAAACGTTTAAGTCCACCAGAACCTGTACGTTTGAAACGTTTAGCTGATGCGCGGTGTGTTTTTTGTTTTGGCATGATTTTTTCTCCTTTATTTAACTTTCTGACAATTATTTTTTGTCAGTCGCTGGCGCCAATTGCATGAACATTTGACGTCCATCCATTTTAGCACGTTGTTCGATGATTGCAATATCTTGAGTTGCTTCAGCAAACTCGGCTAAAACTTTTGCACCAATCTCTTTATGGGTAATCATACGACCCTTAAAGCGAATAGATACCTTAACTTTATTTCCTTTTTCAAGGAATTTGCGTGCATTGCGAAGTTTTGTATCAAAGTCACCCTTGTCAATAGTTGGACTTAGACGAACTTCTTTCACAGTAACAACACTTTGTTTTTTACGTTGTTCTTTTTGCTTCTTCTGGTACTCAAATTTGAACTTACCGTAGTCCATAATTTTTGCAACAGGCGGTTTGGCTTGGGGTTGAATCAATACTAGGTCAACATTAGCATTATCAGCCAAAGCTTGCGCTTCACTGAGTGGCTTGATGCCTAGCTGTTCTCCTTCAAGACCAATCAAGCGAACTTCACGTACACGAATCTCATCATTGATGAATAAGTCTTGCTTTGCTATGGTTTTCACCTCTTTTGTTTTATTAGAGAAAAACAATAGCGGACTCGTAAATATACAAGCCCGCACGTTATGATAGCGTTTCCTAGAAACTTTTCATCCGTAGGGCCAGGCAACTTAATGTCACAAGGCGAGAAGCTCTCACTTCTGCTTTTCTCAACTTTTATATGATACCAAGTTTTCTAGACCTTGTCAAGATAAAAAGTTATTTTTTTGAAAAGTTTGTGCTCACTAACCAACCGTTTCGATTTTCCAACTTTTCCAACCTTTAAAGCGTATAGCTCCTTGCTGATCAGTTCGGTAAACTTTACTATTGATATCTTCCAGTCGGGACAAGGTTTCCTGATGAGGGAGTTTCGTTCGATTGCTCTTTCCAACTGAGATAAGAGTAAGCTCTGGTTTGAGCTGTTCTAGAAAGGCTGAACTTGATGATTTTTTAGAGCCATGTTGGCTAGCTTTCAATACATCCACCTCTAAGTCAGGATATTGCTTCAGCATGTCCTTCTCTCCTTTCTCCTCCAAATTTCCCGTGAAGAGAAAGTGCTTATCCAAAAGTTTTCCATACAGAACCAGGGAATCATCATAACCTCCATCTCCTATTTTCCTTGGAGCTAGGACTTCTAACTGACTTCCAAAAATTAGCAAGTTCTCTCCTGTTGTCACACTGCGCACCTTGGTTTGAGTTGCCTGTAGTTCTGCAACAATTTCCTTCTGTTTCAAACTGCCTTTGGACACTAAAATTTCGCCTACATGGAAAGCCTTAATCACCTCCAACAAATCTCCAACATGTTCCTTGTCCGTATTGGTCAAAATCAGCTGGTCAATCTTATCTACTCCTCGACTTTTGAGATAGGGAATCAAGGTTCGCTGGGCATTGCTGGTCGTCGCCTTTTCTTGCCATTTTTCGATTTTCTTATCAGACTCTGCCTTGCCACCAACATCTAGGAGAATGGTTTTCCCAGTTACATCCCGTAGGAAAATACTTTCTCCTTGCCCCACATCCAGCATGGTGATTTCATTTTCCAGTGGATGCTTGGTCAAGAAAAAGAGTCCTGTAATCAACAAGCTCAATACTACTAGCCTTTTAATGTTTTTCCTCAAATCATAGACCAAAGCCAAGGAAATTAACAATAAGATTAAAAGCCATGCATTGGGTTGTCCAAAGACTAGAGGTCTACTTGCCACGTGCGACACCAAGCGAATAATGCTTTCCAACCATTCAAAGATAAAATTCAGCTGAATGACTGGATAGAGAAAGGAAAGGGCAAATAAGATAGACAAGAGCGGTAAGAAGACCAAGTCAAATAGAAAGGAAAAGACAAAGGTCAAAAGAATGGACCAAGGTTGAAATTCCGCAAAATAGAAGGACAGAATGGGCAATATTCCAAAGGAAATGACTAGACTTTCTCTGGCAATAGCCTTAAGCCCCTCCCCTTCTTTGCTGGTCATGGTCAAGATAAAAGCATAGGCGCAGGACAAGACACCTCCTGCTGTCAAGAAAAAGTTGGGCATGACAATAAAGAGGACAAGGACCGTCAAGGCAAAATTATCCAAGCCCTTAATACCATGTTGAGCCAGTAGCTTTTGCAGGAGACTACGAACAACAGATGCTGAAAATCCTGTCAGACCAGCATAGAGAATGGAAAAGGGATAGGTCAGCCATTTCAACTTTTCTTGGGTCAAGCCCAATCGCAAGAGTAGTTTCTTAAATCCATCCATGAAAAATCCTACCTGCATACCAGACAGGGCAAAGAGGTGGATAATTCCTAGACTGGAATAAAGCTCATTCATCTCCTCAAAGTCCGTGTCCAGATGTCCTAATAGAAGCCCCGTCATGTAATTGCGCATAGGATCTGGAAAATGCGTCTTAATCCAAACTACAGCCTTTCGACGTAAACTGGACAGGTTTTCACCTATATCCCAACTACCAACCTTTTGAAGTGACTGGATTTTTTTGATATTGAGAGTCTGGTAAATCCCCTGAGTTTTCAGATAGGCTTGGTAATTAAAGCCACCAAAATTCCTCTGCCCCTCTGGCTCCGAAAGTTTTCCTTCTAGTCCTATCTCATGAAGATCTGTTAAAGCTTGAAAGGATTCTTTCTCCTCCTCGGATTGGAGTTTATAATAGACTTGAAAAATGCGTCCATCAGACTTACCACGAAAGGATAGACTATCACCATTAACCTTAATAGTATCAGGCAAAATCCGTACCCTTTCAACAGAATCCGCCAAATTTTGACTCGCTTGACTCTGTTGCCAATTTTGAAACAGAAACCAGAATCCAAAGATTCCACAAATCACTAGAACTTTGCCTGCTGATTTCCAAGGAAATTGAATAAAGAGACAAACTAGCAGAAAAACAAAGCCCAACAAAGCAAGATAGGATGCTGAGAAAATAGCATAATAAATCCAAAGCAATAGAATACTCAGGTAAATTAGGGGAATGGGGAAATTCTTAATCCACTGTAACATAATCTTTTAGCTTTTCTATGGTCTTGGTACCAATTCCAGAGACTTTCTTGAGTTCATCTACTGACTTGAATTTCCCATTTGATTCACGATGGTCGATAATGTCCTGAGCTCGTTTTCCTCCCAGTCCCTTGACCTGCTTGAGTTCTTCCAGACTGGCCTTGTTGAGATTGACCTTCTTTTCCTTGCTTGTCGAAGAATCCGTCCCCGAACCAAACTGTTGACTAGCTGCTTCTTCTCCCTTAGTGGGAACGTAAACCAGAGCCTCATCACTGACTTTCTGAGCTAGATTGAGCGACTTGCTATCTGCTTGCTCTGTCAAGCCACCAGCCTTCTGAACGGCATCATTGACCCGACTACCTACCGGCAAATCATAAATTCCAGGTGCTTTAACAGCGCCTTTTACATCTACTGTGATTAGATCTTGTTCAACCGGTTCTTCCTTTTCTTCCTTCTTCACATCCTTTTCGGTCGATGAGTTCTTGGAAATAGCTGCGACTTCAGCCTGCAAATTCGTTTCCTTGACAGGTGTTTGTGGAGCTGGTTTTAGCAGGAAAAATCCTCCTACAAGCAAGCCCAGACCAGTACAGATGACGATGATTTTGTACTCTTTGATTTTCTCGATAATTGCTTCCATATTTTCTCCTCTCTTAGATTATTCGTAAAAGGAAGAAAAAACAGTTGAAAAATTCTTCTCAACTGCTTATTTATTTGCAAAATAGTCTTCCTTGGTCAAGACATAATGAACTCTTGTAACGATTCGGCCTTCTTCATGCTGGTCCATACAAGCATAAGCTTCTTCGTGGGAAAAACGCATTCCTGATTTCTCCATGACCTTTCCTGACGCGGGATTAGCCTTATCGTATAAAGCAACTAACTTGTTCATCCCTATCTTCTCAAAAGCTAGCTTAATTACGGCACGATTGGCTTCTGTCGTAAATCCTTGATTCCAATACTTTTTATTGATAATGTAGCCAATAGCTGCCTTCTTAAGAACAGGATCAATCTTGTGCAAGTCAATGGTTCCGATAAATTTGCCATTGCTTTTTAGTTCTATTCCCCAACGTCCCAAGGGATTATCCAAGTAGAACTGAGCAATATTATTTTTGGTTTCTTCCAAGCTTTGATTGGTTGGAAAAGTGTAGCGCGTATTTTCTCTGTCCGAGGCATAGTCAAACATTTCTTCCGCATCATCCAAGGTTACAGGTCTAAGCAATAAACGCTCAGTCTCGACTATTGGATACTGAGCTAGTTTTAAAAAGATTGATTCCATACGTTTCTACCATTCAAAAGTATTTTCTATCAGTCTAGCATAAAAAAGAAGTTACAACAAGTTTTTCTTGATTTTTAAAGCGGTTTCATATAGAATAAAATCATCACCTTATTTTATAGAAAATTGTGATAAATCATTTACAACCCGTCAATAGAAAGGGAGTTTTTCTCTATGTTAATCGGAATTCCAAAAGAAATTAAGAATAATGAAAACCGTGTTGCCCTCACACCTGCTGGTGTCCACAGCTTAGTTGGTCGTGGTCATCGCGTCCTTATCGAAACAAATGCTGGTCTCGGTTCTGGCTTTACTGATGCTGACTATCAAAAGCAAGGAGCTGAAATTGTCGCTACTGCTGGTGAAGCTTGGGCTGCAGAGTTGGTCGTGAAAGTAAAAGAACCACTAGCTTCTGAATATGGTTACTTACGTGACGACCTGCTTCTCTTCACCTACTTGCACATGGCCGCTGCTCCAGAATTAGCAGATGCTATGTTGGAAGCAAAAACAACTGGAATTGCCTATGAAACTGTCCATGATTCCCAAGGCCAGTTACCACTCCTCGTTCCTATGAGTGAGGTTGCAGGCCGTATGGCAGTCCAAATCGGAGCTCACTTCCTAACCAAACAAGCAGGAGGTTCTGGTGTCTTACTGGGTGGTGTGCCAGGTGTACCTAAAGGGAAAGTAACCATCATAGGTGGCGGTGTCGTAGGGACCCATGCTGCCCGCATCGCTTTAGGATTGGGAGCGCAAGTGACCATCCTTGATATCAGTGCTAAACGTCTTTCAATCCTCGAAGAAGTCTTTGGTCATCAAATCCAAACCCTTATGTCCAATTCGCTCAACATCGAAGCCAGTGTGAGAGAGGCAGATGTGGTGATCGGAGCGGTACTCATTCCAGGTGCCAAAGCACCAAAATTGGTGACAGATGAGATGGTCAAGCAAATGCGTCCAGGCTCTGTCATCGTTGACGTTGCCGTTGACCAGGGGGGCGTTATCGAGACAGCTGACCGTGTGACAACGCACGATGAACCCGTCTATGAAAAACACGGTGTGCTCCACTATGCCGTTGCCAACATCCCCGGTGCTGTAGCACGTACTTCAACCATCGCCCTAACCAATGTCACTCTTCCTTATATTGAAGCTTTGGCTGGTAAAGGTTTTGTACAAGCAATCTCTGAAGATGAGGGCTTGCGTCAAGGTGTGACCACTTATCAAGGTTACTTAACCAGTCTTCCAGTAGCTCAAGGTCTCGATAAAAAACATACTCCAATTGATGAACTAGTATAAAAAATCTAATTATCAGATAAAAGAAAGAGCAATTCCACCTGAACTGCTCTTTTGTGCTATTCTGTTTCTTCTTGGACTTCTTCACGCTCTTCATTTTTAATTGGAGCTGGTTCATAAGCTCGGATAATCTGAGCTACAACTGGATGGCGAACCACATCCTTGGCTGAAAAATGAACAAAGTCAATCTGGTAAATGTTCTTGAGCTTTTCCTGAGCATCAATCAAACCGGACTTGACGTTACGCGGAAGGTCAATCTGACTGATATCTCCATTGACAATCATCTTAGAATTAAAACCTAAACGAGTCAAGAACATCTTCATCTGCATGATGGTCGTATTTTGCGCCTCATCGAGAATGACAAAGGCATCATCCAAGGTCCGTCCGCGCATATAGGCAAGGGGCGCAATCTCGATAATTTCACGCTCCATGAGACGAGTCGTTTGGTCTTTCCCCAGAATCTGATACAAGGCATCATAAACAGGTCGAAGGTAAGGATCTACCTTCTCTTTAAGATCACCCGGAAGAAAACCTAGACTCTCGCCAGCTTCCACTGCCGGGCGTGTCAGGATAATTCGTTTGACTTGCCCACGTTTAAGGGCAGTCACTGCCAAGGTCACTGCAAGGAAGGTCTTCCCTGTCCCTGCTGGCCCAATTCCAAAGGTCACATCGTGCTGTTTGACACTATTCACATAAAGCTTTTGACCTAGAGTTTTGACACGAATAGGCTTCCCTGTATTATCCTTGATGATTTCTTCTTCGTAAAGGGCGACAAACTTGTCGATTTCATCGTTTTTGACCATGCTAATCGCAGTTACCACATCTGGCGTGCCAACGGTCATCCCACGATTCACCAAGACCATCAAAGCCTGAATAACCTGACGGGCTTCCTCACAGGCAGTCTCTTCTCCCAAAACCTGGACAATCTCCGTACGGGCATGAATCACCACATTAAGCTCTTCTTCCATCAAACGAAGATGGCGCTCATTGGAACCAAAAAGATGAAACTGGTCATCTGGATGACTCAGTTGAATGTCTATTGAATGTTCCTTCAAATAAAGAACCTCTCTAATCCTTTTATTTCTTTTTATTATAACAAAGGGGTGGAGAAATTACTAGCCCAAACCCAATGAATCAATGCTAGTGTTCTAAGTATTCTTGCCAGACAACGTCAAAGTCTCCTAGGTTAAAAGAGAAACTGGCATGTTCTTCCAGAAAGCGACTCACCTCATCAAAATCATCTGTGTGTTTTGGAAAGGCTGATTCTTCAAAAGCGAGGTCTGCCAAGATAGCCTTGGGACTGTTACTTTTAGGATTGCGCTCGGTCATGAGCCAAGTGTAAAATGATTTTCTCAATTCTTTCTCCTATCAAGACTTTTTTTGATGAAACTTTTCTGATTTTTAAAAATTACTGGACTTAGCCTCTGACACATAGTGGTTTATAAAATCCGTTTTCGCATCAGTATAGGCGTCTCGATTGTGTTCAAATTGTTTCCACAAACTGAGTTTTAATTCCTGATACGCTTGGGCAATATCTGGATGCTGGCAGAGATAATCTCTAAAATAAATCTCGTCATGATCTCCCGTCATTCGCAAATGTAAATGAAAAACTTTCTCATCAAATCCCTGCTCTGTATATCCTTTATTTAGCGAAATCCTGTTAGGACTCTCTGACATCACTAGCCAACCATTCTTCACCAATAAATCCCTAACTCTTGCTAAATCCTCTATTCTACCTACTTCTAGCAGAATATCAACGATATTTTTGGCCCAAATATTAGGGATAGCAGTGCTACCGATATGTTCTATTCTTTTAATAACATCTGCACCCAATATTTTTTCAGACTTGTTTTTTCCGATTCATACCAGTCTTTCCACTCTGACTTGTGCTCTACTAGAAAAATAGGAAAAAGTTGCCAGAGTTCCTCTAAACTCATTTCTTCAAGTTTCTTTTTCATGTCTATAAGACCTAAATCAACTCTGTCCCAAACTGGTCTTGCTTGATTTTGCCAGCCTTCATCAAGCCGCCAAGTGCTTTCTTGAACTGACCTTTAGAAATGCCAAAGGTTGCTTTGATGTCGTCTGGAGATGACTTATCATTTAAGATCATGAAACCGCCATTGCTTTCCAAGTATGTCAAAATCATCTGAGCATCATTTTCCAACATCTCAAAGGAACGTGGTTTGAGAGAAAGGTTCAAGGTACGGTCCACTTCACGGAAACCAATGACACGCGCATCTAGAACTTGCCCCAAACGTGGCTCTGCGTAACGCTCGCTAGGATGGATAAAGCCAAGCATGTTATTTTCTGGTAAGTAAACAAAAGTTCCTGACAGCTTGAGGCGGTATACAATGGCTGGCCAGTTTTGGTTCTGCATGTTGTTGTAGGCAGGACGAGCCAGACGTTGGAAGTCTTCTTGATAGGCCAAGAGTCCCCAGATTCGATCTTTCTTATCCACTTCAAGACGGATATAGAGTTGGTCGCCCTTCTTAGGCCAGAGTTCCTTGAGCTCAGGGAGAATATCAAGTGACACTACGATTTCCTTGTCAGGAAGACCTGTATCTACAAAGACACCCAAGTCCTTACGAACCTCTGTGACACGTCCCCAACCAAATTGATCCTGAGTAGCAGTCACTTCTAGAGTCGTCAAGCGGAGTTTTTGCTTCATATCTGTATAGGCGAAACCTTTAACCGTATCCCCTACGGTATGCTGACCTTCTTCCTTGGCAAGCGCATAGGTTTGGCCATCCTTTTGCACAAAGTAAAAACGGTCATTTTCATCGATGATGAGTCCAACGATAAAACTTGCAAGATTTGTATTCATATTTCCTTCTTTCGAATAAAACTCAGCCAGCAATGCCAACTGAGTTTTTCTGTTTATTTTTAGACTTCCAAGAGTTCTTTTTCTTTGTTGGCAGTCATGTCATCGATGTGTTTGACAGCATCGTCTGTTACTTTTTGAATATCTTTTTCAAGAGTCTTCAATTCATCTTCAGTGATTTCTTTTGCTTTTTCTTGTTTCTTGGCTTCATCCATAGCATCACGACGGATATTGCGGACAGCCACTTTAGCATTTTCGCCGACCTTCTTCACTTCTTTCGCAAGGTCACGACGAGTTTCTTCTGTAAGAGCAGGGATAACCAAGCGAATCACAGAACCATCATTAGCTGGTGTAATACCAAGATCAGAAGCGTTCAAGGCACGTTCGATGTCTTTCAATGAAGATTTGTCAAATGGTGTTACCAACAAAACACGCGCTTCTGGAATAGTAATTGAAGCGATTTGGTTAAGAGGTGTTTCTACTCCATAGTATTCTACATGTACACGGTCAAGCAAGCTTGCATTGGCACGACCGGCACGGATACCACCAAATTCACGAGCAAGTGATTGGTGAGACTGGGTCATTCTCTCTTTAGCTTTTTCAATAATTGCGTTAGCCATAATTTTCTTATTCCTTTTCTTCGATATTATTTGAAACTGTTGTTCCGATATTTTCACCAAATACGACACGTTTGATGTTGCCTGGTTGGTTCATGTTGAAGACAACCAAGTCAATGTCGTTGTCCATTGAGAGGGTTGAAGCTGTTGAGTCCATGATACGAAGACCTTTATTGATAACGTCACGGTGAGTCAATTCTTCAAACTTAACGGCTGTCTTGTCCTTCTTAGGATCGGCATTGTAAACACCGTCGACACCATTTTTAGCCATAAGGATGGCATCTGCTTCGATTTCAGCTGCACGAAGAGCCGCTGTTGTATCTGTTGAGAAGTATGGTGAACCAATTCCGGCACCAAAGATAACGATACGGCCTTTTTCAAGGTGACGAAGGGCACGTCCACGTACGTAAGGCTCTGCCACTTGTTGCATGGCAATAGCTGTTTGTACACGCGTATCAACCCCAACTTGTTGCAATGAATCTGCCATCACAAGAGCATTCATAACAGTCCCAAGCATTCCTGTGTAATCTGCCTGAACGCGGTCCATACCTGCTTCTGCTGCAGGTTCTCCACGCCAGAGATTTCCTCCACCGATAACAAGGGCAATTTCGATACCTAAGCTATGAACTTCTTGAATCTCTTTTGCGATTGTTTGAACTGTTTGGATATCAATCCCTACGCCACGTTCACCGGCAAGGGCTTCACCTGATAACTTGATTAAAATACGTTTATACTTGGGATTCGCCATTTTCACTCTCCTTCTTTTATCCTACCTATTTTATCACAATTTCTAAGATTTTTATAGTATCATGAGCAATTCTTTCAAAAAAATTAGACTGTTAAAAATTCCTCTAAGTCACTAAGGGCACGCTCTGCAATTTTTTCATATCGAGCCTTCTTATCACGGATACGTTCGCCTTCCAACTCCTTGATAATACCGAAATTGACATTCATTGGTTGGAAATGTTTGCTGTCAGCATGGGTGATGTAATGAGCTAAGCTTCCAATCGCTGTCGTCTCTGGGAAAATAGCCTCGCTTTCTCCCTTGAAAAGACGAGCCGCGTTAATTCCCGCAACTAAGCCTGACGCTGCTGACTCAACATAACCCTCCACACCCGTCATCTGACCAGCAAAGAAGAGATTTGGTTGTTTCTTAGAACGATAAGTCTGCTCAAGAAGATTCGGTGAATCCATGTAAGAATTGCGGTGCATAACACCATAACGAACAAACTCCGCATTTTCAAGGCCTGGAATCATTTGGAAGACACGTTTTTGTTCTCCCCATTTGAGATGGGTCTGGAAACCAACGATATTGTAGAGGCTACCAGCAGCATTGTCCTGACGAAGTTGGACAACCGCGTACGGTGTTTTGAATTCTCCATCACGAGGTCCTGTGTAGTCATCTGGATACTCCAAACCGACTGGTTTCATAGGACCATAAAGCATGGTTTTAATACCTCGTTTGGCCATGACTTCGATAGGCATACAGCCTTCAAAGTACTTTTCTTTTTCGAAAGAATTAAGCGGTGCTTCTTCTGCATTGACTAAGGCTTCATGGAAATCCATAAATTCTTGCTTGGTCATTGGAGCATTGAGGTAGGCAGCTTCTCCCTTGTCATAACGAGACTTAAGATAGACCTTGCTCATATCGATGGTGTTGACGTCGATAATAGGCGCTGCAGCATCGTAGAAATAGAAACCATCGCCATCATTAAGGGCATGAATCTTCTCAGCCAAGGCATCGCTAGTCAAAGGACCAGTAGCGACAACTGTGATAACATCTGTCGGCAGTTCTGTAATTTCATCACGAACCACTTCAATCAAGGGGTGGTTGGCCACTTTTTCGGTCACCATTTGAGAGAAACCATCACGGTCCACCGCAAGGGCACCGCCTGCAGGAACACGAGTAGCTTCAGCAGATTCCAAAATAACTGAACCCAAGCGACGCATTTCTTCCTTGAGAAGACCCACTGCATTTGTCAAAGCATCCCCACGAAGAGAATTGGAACAAACTAACTCTGCAAAATTGTCTGTTTTGTGTTGAGGTGTTGACTTGACACCACGCATTTCATAAAGTTTAACTGGAATACCACGTTCTGCAATTTGGTAGGCAGCTTCAGACCCTGCCAAACCAGCACCGATAACATTGATATAAGATTGAGACACGACACTAATACCTCTTTGGGTGGAACCTAAGTTCATATCAAAACAAGGCACTGGCTTGTTTAACACCCACAAATCTTTCTATTTTTTTCTTCTACTAGTATAACAAAAAAAGGGAAGAAGGCAAACTTCCCTGTTTAGTCATTTTCTTCCCAGTCGTGATAGGCAGCGTAGAGTTGACTTTTATTCCACTGGTAAATCTTAGCGACTTCCTTGATAGCTTGGTTTTTCTTCATGCCTTGCTGGATACGGGCTTGGATTTCTAAAAACAAGTCCTCCTCGTCTTTTTCCTCCACATCCTGACTGGCACCTTCAACGATGAGAAGGCATTCTCCCTTAAGTGGCGTTTCAGAGATGCTTTCCAGCAATTCAGAGATCTTTCCTCTTTGGTATTCTTCATAGATTTTAGTCAATTCCCTGACCAAGACGACCGAGCGATCACCGTAGACTTCTAGCATATTTTCCAACGTATCTGCCACACGATGGGGCGATTCATAGAAAATCTGAGTTTCTGGATAGTCTTTTTTTGAGTCGAAAAATTGCTTTTGCTGGCCTGATTTTCTGGGTAAAAAGCCGTAAAAGATATGTGGCTGTGGCGCTAAACCACTGGCAATCAAGGCAGAAATTCCTGCAGAGGCACCTGGAACAGTGACAACTGCGATTTCCTCCTCAATCGCTGCCTTGACCAAATCATGACCAGGGTCTGAGATGCTAGGCAGACCCGCGTCGGAGACCTGAGCAATACTTTGTCCTGCTTTCAGGAAACCAATCAAATCAGGAATCTTTTCCTTGGCATTGTGCTCATGAAAACTAATCTGCTTGGTGGAAATATCAAAATGCTTGAGCAAAAGCCCTGTATTGCGCGTGTCCTCAGCAGCAATCCAGTCCACTTCTTTCAAGGTCTGGATAGCACGAAAAGTCATATCATCTAGATTTCCAATCGGCGTTGCTACTAGATACAGCTTGCCATAGGGAGACTGCCCCTTAAAACTTTTTTGAATCTGCATGCCTACTCCCTGTATAACAACTCGTCACAGAACATACATTCCTCGTCCTGCTCTCGACGTTGTCCATAAAAATCATTACATACGTGAAATCCATCACGGTAAATGCGACGGACACTTTCGCGAACATGTTTGGCCTTGACAGGAGCATCTGCTTCTACCTCACCCAAGCGTTCCCGCAACTTACTATTTTCCAAGCGAAGAGCTGTATTTTCCTCTACCAGGCTCTTGAGATTTTTCTTGATAGCTTCCACATCGGCTAAGGTTACCAATAACTGTTGGGAAAAATCATCCAGCGCGTCAAATAATTCTTTTTTGTCCATAAAACAGCCCTTTCCTTTCATTATCGTGAATTTTTGAGTTTATATTTCTTTCAAGACCAGATATTCCATGGCATTTTGAAAGCTGACATTGGCTTGCCACATTTTTCTGGCTTCTAGCAAATCTTGTAGAATCACCCTTACTCTTACTTGTAAGAGGTCCTGTCCACAGAGAACTTCAAGAATCCGTAAAACCTGATCCTGTTTTTCCTTGTCATCTGCCAAGTTGGCTAATTTAGCAACCTGCAGATAACTTTCTTTTTTCTTAGCTACTAACCAAGTCAGCAGGCGTTCACTTTCATCGACCAAAGTCCAAAAACTTGCCTGATTAGCCAACTTTTCTCCTTCAGATCGTGATTGACTAAACTGGGCTAAAAGAGTCGCTTTTTTCTTAACAAGCCCCAGTTGTTCTAAGAGCAAGATGAGCTTCTCTTCTTGCTTTTTAAAGTGGAAAATCTGGGTTCGACTACGGATGGTCGGCAACATCTTTTCCTCATCGCTAGTCAAGAAGAAAATGTAAACCTCACTCTGGGGTTCTTCGATGACCTTGAGCAGAGAATTGGCTGCATTAGGATGCATTTTCTCAGCTTGCTCGATAATAAAGACCTGCTGCTGGCTTTCAATCCCTGCTTGAGAAAACTGCCCCACCAATTCTCGAGTCCGTTCTGTCTTGATGATCTGATTGACTGGTTTAATTAAGGTAACATCGGGAAATTCTCCCTGTTCAATCAGCTTACAATTCCGGCATTTCTCACAGGGTAAAACACCTACCTTGTCAGTACAAAAAAGACTTTTAGCTAAAAATTTTGCCATATCCAAGCCACCAAATAAGCCTGAAAACAGATAGGCATGATTGAGCTGATTTTGCTCCAAGATACGGACAAAACGGTCAAACTGGACTGGTTGCAAATCTTTTAGTTGCTCTTGCTTCATTTACTTAATCCCATTCTTTCAAATAAGACAGACTTGGTATTTTCCAAAACTTGATCCAAAGGAAGACTGGCATTAATCTTAACAATACGACTTCCTTCTTTGTCCAGAAGAGAAAGGTAACCTTGACGAACTTTTTTGTGCAAGTCCAACCCTTCCAAGTCCAAACGATTGACCTCGCGATTGCTATTAGCAGCAATACGAGCCAGCCCTTCTTCCACCTCGATGTCAAAATAGAGTGTCAAATCGGGTTTAAGGCCATCTGTCGCAAAGTAATTGAGCCAATCAATGGCGTCAATATCCAAGCCACGACCAAATCCCTGATATGCAATGGAACTATCTATGAAGCGGTCCATAATGACCAACTTGCCAGCTTCAAGGGCAGGGAGAACTTTTTCCACCAAGTGCTGTCTGCGACTGGCGATATAGAGCAAAAGCTCTGTCTTCGCATCCATCTGAGTATGACTTGGATCCAAAATTACTTCCCGAATCTTCTCCCCAATCAAGACTCCACCAGGTTCACGGGTCGTCAGCACCTCTACCCCTTTTTCCTCTAAAATTGGGAGCAGAGCCTCTAAAACACTGGTCTTTCCTGCTCCCTCTGGTCCCTCAAGAGAGACTAAAAATCCTTTTGACATGTCTAACTCATTTCTTTTTTACTACTTCTATTCTATCAAAAAAATGGGGGTTTGTGACAATCTTTTTTGTCTTCTCATTTCAACCACCATAAAAGAGGCAGATAAAACTACCTCTTATTTACCTAATTCTTGTGTTCGTTTGTAGGCTTGATGAACTGCATCCATGACCGTTCCTCGAAAAGCATGCGCTTCTAGGCTTGCTACACCAGCGATAGTCGAACCGCCTGGGCTACAAACTTGGTCTTTCAATACTCCAGGATGTTGCTGACTTTCAAGGACCAATTGCCCAGCTCCTACCACAGTTTGAGCTGCCATTTTCAATGCTATTTCTCGTGGTAATCCTGTCTGAACACCTGCATCTGCCAAGGCCTCAATAAAGAGATAGACAAAGGCTGGTCCACAACCTGCAAGACCTGTCGCCGCGTCGATTAATCCTTCTCCTAGTTCAACCAAGAGACCAGCCTTAGTTAAAAGCTGACAAAATAGCTCACTGTCCTCAGCCCTGCAATTAGGAGACAAGGCATAACTAATCACTCCTTGCCCGATAGAAGCAGGGGTATTCGGCATCATACGAATAATTCGGTGTTGACTTGGCAGAAGATTAGCGAGTTTTTCCAAAGTCAATCCAGCTGCCATCGAAATCAAAAGAAGACTCCCTCGTTTTTCAAGAATGGTCTGATATTGAGAAAGCAAGTCTGAGAACTGAGCTGGCTTAACACCTAGAAAAATCACATCTGCTTCTGCAAAGATTTCTTCATTGCTAGAAGCTTGACCGCCAAAGTCGGCAATGAAAGCATCCACCTTGGCTTGACTGCGATTGGCAAGGAGAAGGTCATCACCCGTCTTGGCCTGCAAAACAGCCTTGGCCAAGCTAGCTCCCATATTTCCCAAACCAATAAATCCAATCTTCATTTTTTACTCCCTTATCTGTCCGTCACCAGTAACCACATACTTGTAGCTGGTCAATTCTTTCAAGCCCATTGGACCACGCGCGTGCAGTTTCTGAGTAGAAATCCCCATTTCACAACCAAGACCAAATTGGCCACCATCGGTGAAACGCGTTGAGGCATTGACATAGACTGCTGCAGAGTCTACTTGATCTGTAAAGTAAGCTGCAACTTCAGCATTCTCCGTCACAATGGCATCCGAATGATGGGTACTGTGGGTTTCAATATGAGCAACTGCTTCTTCTAAACTGCTCACAACCTTAACAGCTAGTACATAGTCTAAAAACTCGGTGTCAAAGTCTTGTGCTTCAGCTGCGTGACCTGAAACAAACTGGCTTGCTTTGCTATCGAGTCGGAATTGAATTGGTTCCAACCCAGCTTCTTTTCGATCTGCAACCAGCACTTGCTCCAAGCGAGGAAGGAAGCTTGCTGCCTTGTCTTCATGAACCAGCAGAACCTCCATGGCATTGCAGACAGAAGGACGACTAGTTTTAGCATTGTTGATAATAGATAAAGCCTTATCTTCATCTGCGTCCTTATCGACATAAACATGGACAATCCCAGTTCCTGTCTCGATAACAGGTACGATAGCATTCTCAACCACTGCATTGATCAACCCAGTTCCTCCACGAGGAATAAGAAGGTCTAGATAGCCCTTGGCCTTCATCATGGCATAGCTACTTTCACGGCTGGTATCTTCCACCAGTTGAATCACATCTGGGTGAATAGTAGTCGTCTCCAAGCCCTTTTTCAAGGCTGTGACAATGGCATGGGCCGTTTGATAGGCATCCTTGCCACTACGAAGAACAACTGCATTTCCACTTTTAAGAGCCAAAGCAGCCGCATCAGACGTCACATTTGGACGGCTTTCATAGATAATACCAATAACTCCCATAGCTACACGTTTCTTTGTGATAACCAAACCATTTTCAAGATAATTGGTTTCTAAAACTTCACCGATTGGATCTGGTAAAGCAACCACTTCACGAATCCCAGTTGCCATTGCTTCTATACGACCTGCATCCAAATAAAGACGATCCAGCATCACATCTGAGATTTTACCCTTGGCCGCTTCCATATCGAGGGCATTGGCTGCTAAAATCTCCTCAGTAGCTGTTAATAAGTGATCAGCCATGGCTAGCAAGGCTTGATTTTTCACTGCTTCACTAGCTGTGTTGATCGATTTTTTAACAGCCTGTACCTGTTCAAATTGTTCTTGTGTACTTACCATAGTTTACCTCTAAAATTCTGTAAAGAGTAGTTGGATTTCAGGAGTAATGGAAATCCAATCGTCACGGTGAATCAAGACACCCTTGGCTTTTTGAGAACGCAACATATCCTCCAAAGCAGATGCACCAAATTGCACGCGTCCTTTTCCAAGTGATTTTCCACTTTCCTTGTCAAATACTGTCACGATATCACCGTAAGAAAAGGCTCCTTCTGCGTCAACAATACCAGATAAAAGAAGACTCTTTCCATGTTGAGAGAGAGCTTCTGCAGCTCCTTTATCAACCCAAATAGAACCTTGACTCTGAGCATAAAAGGCCAGCCATTGTTTCTGGGTACGAAGTCCCTTCTCTTGCGCAACAAAGTAGGAACCATCCTTGGTCTCCTCAGCTGCCTCAATCATGGCATCTGACTTCAAGGATGAGCAGATATAAACAGGAACTCCTGATTCTGTCGCGATAGTTGCAGCTTTGATTTTGGTTAACATGCCACCTGTACCATTAGACGAACCAGCTCCACCGGCCATATCGATAATCTCACGATTGATGGTCTCGATTCGCTCCAAGCGTTTGGCTCTTGGATCTGAACTAGGATTTCCTGTATATAGACCGTCTACGTCTGTCAAGAGGACCAAAAGATCTGCTTGGACCATGGCTGCAACCTGTGCACTTAGAGTATCATTGTCCCCGACCTTGAGCTCATCAATAACGACACTGTCATTCTCATTGATAATAGGAATCGCGCCACGGCTAAGTAGAACTGACAAAGCCTGATGGGCATTTTTATAACGGCGCTTATCCACAAAATCATCCTGGGTCAGCAAGATTTGTGCAGAAACGATTTGGCGCAAGAGAAGATTGGTCGTGTATTCTTCCAACAAAAGCCCTTGTCCTACCGCTGCTGAAGCCTGTTTATCAGCAATCTTAGTCGGACGCTTTTTAAATCCTAAGGCCCCAAAACCAGCCGCAATGGCACCTGACGACACCAAAATCAATTCATGACCAGCCTCGTGCAGCATAGCCAACTGTTGGGTAATAGCTTTTACTTTACTACGTGATAAACTTCCATCCTCATTCGTCAGAGAAGAAGTCCCCACCTTAAAGACAATCCGTTTGAATTTCATAGTCTCACTCCGATTCTTCATATTTATCCATTATAACATGAATGGCAGGAAATAGAAAAGAGTTGATAGGAAAAAGGTCGAGACAAGTCATCTCAACCTTTTATCACGTCTAATTCTTCCTCAATCTCTCCAAAGTTTCCTTAAAAATCTCTGGGATATCTGCTGTAAATTCCAAAATCTCACCTGTTCTCGGATGAGTAAAACCTAGGGTCTTGGCATGAAGAAATTGTCCATGCCCTTTCAGAGTCTTACGAGGACCATAGACTTCATCCCCAGCGACTGGATGACCAATATAAGCCATATGAACACGGATTTGATGGGTACGCCCTGTCTCCAGTTGTAACTCCACTAAGCTGTAATCACCAAAGCGTTCCAAGACGTGGAAACGAGTCACTGCAGGCTTCCCTTTAGCAGTCACAGCCTGTTTCTTACGGTCTTTTTCACTACGGCCAATCGGCGCTTCAATCACACCACGATCATTAGGCAAATTTCCATGAACAATCGCCCAATATTTGCGGAGAGACTTTTTATCCTTGAGTTCTTGGGCAAGTGCTAGATGCGCCTCATCGTTTTTAGCAATCATGAGAAGGCCTGACGTATCCTTATCAATACGGTGAACAATTCCTGGACGCAGAACCCCATTGATACCCGACAAATCCTTAATATGGTACATAAGGGCATTTACCAGAGTTCCACTAGTATGACCAGCACTCGGATGCACAACCATCCCCTGAGGTTTGTTAACGACTGCCACATCCTCATCTTGGTAGATGATTTCTAGCGGAAGATTCTCAGCTACATACTCTAAAACCTCTGGCTCTGGCACATGATAAGTGACGACATCGCCCTCTTGAACTGTGTATTTAGCTTTCTTGACTTGGCCATTGACCAAGACCTGGCCTGATTTGATTTGTTCATTCGCGAGACTGCGTGATAATTCTGTCAAATCCGACAAAGCCTTATCCAAACGCAGGCCACCAGTTTCAATTTTAATTTCCATTTATTTCCTCTTTTAACATTGCAATCAATAAAATAATCACTCCGACCGTCAGATAGCTATCTGCCACATTGAAAATTGCAAAATTGATAAAGTCAAGGTGAAACATATCCACAACAAAGCCCTGACTCACCCTGTCAATAAAATTTCCAAGACCACCTGCAATGATCAAAGTCAAACCCAAGACCATCCAGAATGAGTCCTCCATGTGTTTATGTAGATACCAAATGGCACCTACCATAACGACCAGTGTAATGATAGCAAATAACCACTGCTGGTCTTGTAAGATAGAAAAGGCTGCCCCTCGATTTTGCAGGTAGGTCAAGCTAACGAAATTGGGAATCCAAGAGCGCACTTCACCCAGTGGAATCTGCTGGACGATATAGGATTTGACTAACTGATCCAGCCCAATCAAAAGCAGTGCAATGACTGCCACTATTCCTCTTTTTTTCATGATTTCCTCTTCTGATTAAAATATTCTTGCATGACTTTTACAAAGAGAGTCCCAGCTTGACTCAGCTCCACTTCTTCACGTTTAACATAGACCATGCGATTATCTAGGTTATCCTTGAGACGAATAACTGTGATGCCATTGACACTATCACTATCTAAAAATCCAGAACCAGTCGCATAAGCATCCGTCCGCTCTAAAATACCATTCAAGGTAGCACGGTCTGTCACATTAAACATCTGTGAGCTCGCACTGGTATCAACAAAGTTCTCTGAATAATAAAGGTACTCGTCTTTTTCTTGAGTGAAACGAACCGTTGGTAGATCCGCTAAATCCTCCATGACCAGTTCCTCTTTCTGAGCCAAAGGATGCCCCTCGCGGAGATAAATGTGGGTATGGAAGGGAATTAATTCAATGACCTCAAGACCTAGCTTTTCAACCCGTTGCATGATCCCCTTTTTATTTTGATTGTTAAGGTAGATAATCCCAATCTCACTATGCCCTTGCGCTACTTCATCAAGTATTTGAACTGTAGTAGACTCAAAAATACGGAAGTTCTTATAATCAGGATAGCGCTCTGAAAAGGCAGTAATAGTTGGTGGCAAGAAGTCATAGTGCTGACTGGCAATGGAAAATTCATCCTTTTCTTCCTCAGGATTAGAATACTGATTTTGAAAAATATCAAATCCTTTAACCAATTCTTGAGCTTTTTCATAGAATTCCATACCACGACGGGTCAAGAAAGTCCCTGAGCTGGTCCGACGGAAAATCTTAAAACCCAACTCTTTTTCCAAATCACGAACAGAAATGGACAGACTCGGCTGACTAACATACATCTTCTCAGCAGCTTCACGAAAAGTACCGCTATTCGCAATAGCCACAACGTAGCGTAATTGTTGAATGTTCATCTTCTACCCCCAACTTCTTTATCTTTTCATTATACCATATTTTAGAAGTTTTCCAAAAAGGAAAAAAGTATGGAAATTTTCAAGTCTCAATAAATACTCTAACATTCCAAGACAAGAATTAGAATAATGTCTTTTTTCAGTCCTTATCTGATTTCAAGCAAACAAAAACAGCATATCTTGTTGATTTACCGTTTATAATATGATGCAAATACAATTTCCATAATATGGGTACCAAACCAAAAAAAGAGGCTCTCCGAAAACTCGGAAAGCCTTAGTTTATGCTATTTCTAGCTTCCTCGCCTTTATATTTTAAGGCTCGGGATAAAAAGGTTCACTGGACCTTTTTATTTAGCGATTGGGTAAACAGAAACTTGTTTTTTATCGCGTCCTTTACGTTCAAAGCGTACTACGCCTTCAACTTTAGCGAACAAAGTATCGTCTCCACCACGTCCAACGTTTACACCTGGGTAGATGTGTGTACCACGTTGACGGTAAAGGATTGATCCACCTGTTACAGTTTGTCCGTCAGCTGCTTTAGCTCCAAGACGTTTCGCTTGTGAATCACGTCCGTTTGATGTAGAACCTCCACCTTTTTTGTGGGCGAAAAGTTGCAAGTTGTTAAGAGTCATTTTTAACATAATGTTTTCCTCCGTGTTAGTTTTCTGTGATAACTCTGGTTTGGACGAACTCAGAAGAGTTCTCCGATAAGTTTGCCATACCTAAGAAAAATGATTCAAAGAATAACTGGGTCATTTCTCTCTGGTGTGAAGGAAGATCTTTTGGTATTTCAACCATCAGATAGCCACCTTCATCTTCGTTTAATTCTAGGATTGGTTCATAGCCTGCAAATTTCTCAATAGAATTGATAAAGTTAATGGCAAGCGTAGAAACCGATGCACACACGACATCAAAGCCGTATTCGCCACTCTCGGCGTGTCCAGTAATTTCCGCACTCCTCAGCTCGCCATCTTCGGCTCTCTCAAAGACTGCCTGTATCATGTGTTCTCCTTAAAATTAAGCGTTGATTGCGTTGATGACAACTTTTGTATATGGTTGACGGTGACCTTGTTTACGGTGGCTACCTTTTTTAGGTTTGTACTTGTAAGTAACAACTTTCTTTTGTTTTCCTTGTTTTTCAACAGTTCCAACTACAGTAGCTCCAGCAACAAGTGGAGTTCCGACAACAGTGTTTTCACCACCAACAAGAACAACTTCGTTAAAAGTAACTTCTTGACCAGCTTCAACGTTCAATTTTTCAACGTAAACTGCTTGACCAACTTCAACTTTAACTTGTTTTCCGCCAGTTTTGATAATTGCGTATGTGCTCATTATGCACCTCCTATGATTTTTATGGGTTTCCCCGAATTTTTTGTGAAGACTCGCCTAGCATCGTGGGACGAACCACTTAAACTTGAATAATCAAGCAACGATGTTCGTGCGGTTGCACAGGATCGTGCATAGTCAACTCTTCAAGTATAGCATATCTCCTATTTTCTTACAAGTAATAACACCTAAAATGAAGCTTTTTCTTTTACTTTTTTCCGCCACTTGGCAAAAAGCATGCTGAGGTAAAAAATGCTCATCATAATAGGAACACCAAGAATGGTCTTTTCATGATAGAAAATCGTCAAATAGGCTGAAAAGACAACGCCAAGGACAAAACTACTAAGCAGACTAACAAATATGAATCCTTCACGCAAAAAAGGTGTGTGCTTGGTTCGGAAATAATCTCCAAAAGCCAGCATGGTCCGTTTGATATTCCCTGTCATAAAGGCATTATTGTAGGCAATACCCGAAACCTCACCAAAAGTAGTTGTCACCAAGCCCATACAAAAGGCTAAGGGCGGTACTAGATAGATATTATCTACAGTTTGCGGCACAAAACCAATAATGATTGATAAGATTGCTAAAGGAAGCAATGACAAAATTGGCTTTTTCACAATTCTCAATTTTTCCTTATAAATCGTTAGTAAAAAGACTCCCATCATAAAAGCTAACAAGGTGAGAACCTTGTCCCTAACATCTGAAACATTATTTTGAATTAATTCTACTGAAAGAAAGACGACATTCCCAGTTTGTCCAGCTACAAGAGTATTCCCTCGCACAATAAAAGTATAGGCGTCTACATATCCTGCACAAAAAGTCAAAAAAAGCGCTAGCCTCTTAGACTGACGTGATATTTTTCTTATAGGTAATAACCTCATTTTCCCTCCCATTTCATTTACTCATCTCATTATTGTACCACTTTATTTGGAAAAGACCTAGTAGCTTATTTGAAATTTTTTACCCTCTGTTGGATAGTCCCGTCTATCTATGTTATAATGAAAGAAGGATTTGAAATCGGAAAAGGAGTAACTATGCTTAAATTAGGCGTCATCGGAACAGGGGCTATCAGCCACCACTTCATAGAAGCAGCCCATTCCAGTGGAGAATACAAGCTGGTCGCAGTCTATTCTAGAAAACTAGAAACTGCGGCAACCTTTGCTTCTCGCTATCAGAATATCCAACTCTTTGATCAAGTAGAGGACTTCTTCAAGAGCTCCTTTGATGTGGTCTATATTGCTAGCCCAAACTCCTTGCATTTTGCTCAGGCAAAAGCTGCATTGTCTGCAGGTAAACATGTCATTCTTGAAAAGCCAGCTGTCACTCAGCCACAAGAATGGCTAGATTTGAAACATACAGCTGAGAAAAATCACTGTTTTATATTCGAAGCAGCCCGCAATTACCATGAAAAAGCTTTCACTATCATCAAAAACTTTTTAGCAGACAAACAAATTTTGGGAGCAGATTTCAACTATGCCAAGTATTCTTCCAAAATGCCTAACTTGTTGACTGGGGAGACACCAAATGTCTTTTCAGATCGTTTTGCTGGTGGAGCTCTTATGGATTTGGGGATTTACCCCCTCTACGCTACCGTTCGTCTCTTTGGAAAAGCTAAGGATGCAACCTATCAGGGGCAACAGCTTGACAATAGCATTGACCTAAATGGTGACGGAATCCTCTTCTACCCAGACTTTCAAGTTCACATCAAGGCTGGGAAAAACATCACTTCCAATCTTCCTTGTGAAATTCACACAACAGATGGAACCTTGACTCTCAACACGATCGAACATGTCAGCTCGGCTATTTTTAGCGACCACCAAGGAAATCAAGTCCATCTTCCTATCCAACAGGCTCCTCATACGATGACTGAGGAAGTCGTTGCATTTGCACACATGATCCAGCAACCAGATCTGAATCTCTACCAAACTTGGCTGGAAGATGCAAGTTCAGTTCATGAGCTACTATATACTATGCGCCAGACTGCTGGCATTAGATTTGAGGCAGAAAAATGAAAACCAAACTACCGACTGAATGGCAAGAACTGAGTGACCAACTCGGTTTCCAAGAATTCACTCCCATTCAAACCCAACTATTTGAGCCCCTTCTTGCTGGAGAAAACCTCCTAGGAGTGAGCCCAACAGGAACTGGTAAGACCCTAGCTTACCTCCTACCAAACCTTCTCAGACTACAAAAGAAAAAAGCGCAGCAACTCTTGATTCTAGCACCAAATACAGAACTTGCCGGACAGATTTTTGATGTATGTAAAACATGGGCAGAGGCTATCGGCTTGACTGCCCAACTCTTCTTATCAGGTTCGAGTCAGAAGCGCCAAATTGAACGTCTTAAAAAAGGACCAGAAATTCTGATTGGAACACCTGGCCGTATCTTTGAGTTGATTAAATTGAAAAAAATCAAGATGATGAATGTGGAAACCATCATCCTGGATGAATTCGACCAATTGCTAGATGATTCTCAGATACACTTTGTCGAGAAAATTACTCACTACGCACCTCGTGACCACCAACTTGTCTATATGAGTGCGACGACCAAGTTTGACCAAGAAAAGATTGCGCCTAACACACGTACCATTGATCTTTCTGACCAAAAATTGGACAACATCCAACATTTCTATATGCAGGTAGATCAACGTCACCGAGTGGATATGCTACGAAAACTAGCTCATGTTGAGGATTTCCGCGGTCTGGTCTTCTTTAACAGCCTATCAGACCTTGGAAGTGCAGAAGAAAAATTACAGTATCGTGATATATTGGCTGTTTCTCTTGCTAGTGATGTTAATGTCAAATTTAGAAAAGTCATCTTAGAAAAGTTTAAAGATAAGCAACTAACCCTACTCCTTGCAACTGACCTTCTTGCACGTGGAATTGATATCGATAGCCTCGAATGTGTTGTAAACTTTGATATTCCTAGAGATAGCGAAACCTACACACACCGTGCTGGCCGTACTGGCCGCATGGGCAAAGAAGGTTATGTTATCACTCTCGTCACTCATCCAGAAGAACTCAAAAAACTTAAGAAGTTTGCAAGTGTCCGTGAAATTGTCCTAAAAAATCAAGAACTCTATATCAAATAAGGTTGGCTCTCGCCAACCCCTGATTGAAGATAAAGAACCTGAGACAAAATAGTTCTCAGCCACAAAGAAGCTAGAGATTTCCAATAGCGGAACTCTAGCTTTTTAATTTTGAGTCGTTCTCTTATTGTATTTGAGGAGGTTATTGGCCATAAGTACCAAACCTATGTCAATTCTCACTTGACACTTCCCTCTCAGATTACATCTCTTGTAACCCAAACAAGCCTTTATCTGCCCAAAGACAGGTTCCACATCAATCTTGCGTTGAGTGAAAATCTGTCTACCTTCGGGAGATAAAAGCGCCTGACATTCTTTAGCTTTCAAGTTTTAATAGCGTTCGTTCATACTACAGTCCCTTTTGAGGGGCTGATTCAGGTTCATCAGCGTAGTAAACCTTGATTTCCTGTTGAAAGTCCGTCTGTGTTTTCTGATGTTTGATATGGTGAAAACGATAATACCAGCCGTAAGGATGTGTGTAGCTATCCTCCTTGTCATTATAGTACCAATTCCCTAAGTTTCTAGCTGACTGTTTATACCCTCTCTTCTGTTCCTTGTCAAACATGGCATATTTAATCAGATGGTTCACCTCCTTTTCATCTAAACGAAGGAGGTTCTCTTCACTTCCATATCCAGCATCTGCGACAACTGTCTTCAAGTCATGAGGATAGGTTTCAAGGAATTCGCATAAAAGTGGCATCTGGATTGGTTTTGGAAAAACTGTTACGCCCTTCAAATGTCTCTTGATACTTCTCATACTTTTCAGCACGTACTGAAAA
>NZ_NCVN01000049.1:0-2266 GCF_002096925.1 Streptococcus mitis
ATAGCCTTTCTAAATGGTTTATTGTGCAATTCTATTTTACCAAGACTATCGCAACCATGCAAAAAAGCAACGGCAAATCCGTTGCTTTTTTTGGAGATAAGAGACTATTGTCCCAGACTCTTCTTATCTATTTTACTGCTTCTTTCAAAGCATATACCTTGTCCAAACGTTCCCATGGAAGGTCAATATCTGTACGTCCCATGTGTCCATAAGCCGCTGTTTGACGGTAAATTGGACGCTTGAGGTCCAGCATTTGGATAATCCCTGCAGGGCGAAGGTCAAAGATTTGACGAGCTGCTTTTTCAAGCTTGCTTTCAGCTACTGTTCCTGTACCAAAGGTATCGATACGGACAGAAACAGGCTGGGCAACACCGATAGCGTAAGCCAATTGCACTTCTGCTTTCTTAGCAAGACCTGCTGCAACGATATTCTTGGCAATATAGCGAGCCGCATATGACGCAGAACGGTCCACCTTAGTCGCATCTTTACCAGAGAAGGCACCGCCACCATGACGAGAATAGCCACCATAGGTATCCACGATAATCTTACGACCTGTCAAACCTGAGTCCCCTTGAGGTCCACCGATTACAAATCGACCAGTTGGATTGATAAAGAATTTTGTTTGCTCATCCAAATAAGATGCTGGAATTACTTCTTTGATAACCTTGTTAATCACGTCTTGATGGATTTGTTCGTTGCTGACTTCTGGATCATGCTGAGTTGAAATAACAACTGTGTCCACACGTACTGGACGATCATTTTCATCATACTCAACTGTAACTTGTGATTTAGCATCTGGGCGAAGATAGCTAATTTCCCCAGACTTACGAAGATCTGCCAGACGACGAACCAATTTATGGCTGAGTGAAATTGGCAAGGGCATGAGCTCTTCTGTTTCATCCACTGCAAAGCCAAACATGAGACCTTGGTCACCAGCTCCAATTAAGTCCAATGGATCTTGGTCTGCATTTCCACGAACCTCCAAGGCTTCGTTAACACCTTGGGCAATGTCAGGAGATTGTTCTACCAAAGATGGATGTACTCCTACAGTCTCAGCAGAAAATCCATATTCTGTATTGGTATAGCCAATCTCTGCAATGGTATCACGAACCACACGGTTAATATCTACATAGGCATTTGTAGATATTTCACCAAAAACGTGGACGGAACCAGTATATACAGCTGTCTCAGCAGCAACGTGCGCCTCTGGATCCTTAGCTAAAATGGCATCCAAAATCGCATCTGAAATTTGGTCTGCAATCTTATCTGGATGCCCCTCAGATACAGATTCAGACGTGAATAATTTACGTTCTGACATAAAAATGTCCCCCCTTAAAAATAGTGTTATAGAGTTACAAAGTACTGATAGGCATTTTCATTTTCTAAGAGTTACATCGCGTAAGAAATAAAAACGATACTTTTTTATTTCTGAAGCTAGTAAGGCGCATAGGGTGACCGCCTTATAGCGGCAACCGTAAAATGACGAGCGACTACTTTAGAGCCGTCATTCTTTGCGAGTTACGACTCGAAACAAAAAAATAGAAATTTCTACCATCTTATCGGGACTATATAACTTTATCATTATACCATTTTTTAACGCAATTTACAGTCTTTAATGTAGTGTTTCTGTTTAGAGCCTGGGACAATAGTCCCTTATTTCCAAAAAAAGCAACGGATTTGCCGTTGCTTTTTTGCATGGTTGCGATAGTCTTGGTAAAATAGAATTGCACAATAAACCATTTAGAAAGGCTATCCCATGCATATTCACTATAACACAAATCAAACAACTTTACCACTAGAAATCAGTTCTTTCTTTCCACAGGATCATCTCGTCTTTACTATTGAAAAAGTGGTGAATACCTTGGAAGATTGTCACTTCCATGCCTTCTATCATGCCTTTGCTCGTCCGTCTTATCACCCTAAAATGCTTATAGCTACTCTTCTATTTGCCTATTCACAAGGGATTTTCTCTGGACGAAAAATCGAAAAAATGATGATTGAAAATCTCGCTATGCAATACCTAACAGGACCGTTGGTTGTCAGCTATCGCACCATCAATCGTTTTCGAGTCGCTGAAGGGATGGAAGAACTCATACGTAATCTTTTCATGGACCTCAATCTTCATTTAAAAATGGAAGAGTTAGTGACCTTAGATTGTCTGTTTATTGACGGGACTAAGATTGAAGCCAATGCCAACAAGTATAGTTTTGTGTGGAAGAAAGCGACAGAGAAATTCTCCGCTAAACTGCAAGAACAGATACAGAAC
>NZ_NCVN01000050.1:0-1929 GCF_002096925.1 Streptococcus mitis
GAGTAGGGGATAATCTCTAGCCCCTCTTACACCACCGTACGTGCCGTTCGGCATACGGCGGTTCAACTAACTTTTAACGCATGTCGTTCAAGGTAATAATCCAAATACGAAACCAGTCCACGTTTTTCAAGGACTGGTTTTGATATCGCACGTTTAAGTACCGACTTCTGAGCTACTAATTGATAGTGGTCGCCCCAGCCAGATACCTTATCTGCTATCCATTTAGGAACCCCTAACTTAAGCAATCCCCATAATCGTCTAGATTTCTTCTTCCTTTGCTTCCAGATAATCACTCATAGGCGAGTACGCAAGCGCTCATCTATGCTAGTGACTATACTTTTCATATTTCCCAATGAGAAATAGTTTATCCATCCTCGAATAGACAAATTCAGTTGCTCAATACGTCTTGTTAAGTCCATACTCCATTTCCTCTGTGTTAGTTTCTTCAATTTAAGCTTAAATCTCCAAACACTATCTTGATGTGGACGACTTTTCCAACCGTCTGATGATTTCCAGAACCCAAAACCTAGATATTTCAACTCTCTTGGTCTGGTAATCTTAGTCTTAGTCTTGGTCATGTTTACTTTCAAACCTAGCCGTTTCTCAATAAAACGACTGACTGAATACATCACACGCTTAGTGGCAGCCTCGCTTCCGACCGTAATCACACAATCATCTGCGTAGCGCACAAATCGAAGCCCCCTCTTTTCTAATTCCTTGTCCAATTCATTAAGCATGATATTGGATAAGAGAGGAGATAAATTTCCTCCCTGTGGTGTCCCAACTAGCGTTTTATGACGCTGACCGTTAATGATAACACCTGAATGAAGATACTTACGAATCAAGGATTCCGTATCTCCGTCTTCGATAATGTTATGTACTAAGGACATCAATCTATCTTGAGGAACTGTATCGAAAAATTTCTCTAGGTCTATATCCACTATCCACTCATAGCCGTCATTTAAGTACTCTAAGAGCTTCATGATAGCTTTTTCACACGACCTATTTGGTCTAAATCCATAGCTCGTATCTGAGAAATGGGGTTCACAGATAGGGCTAATGGCTTGAACAATGGCCTGTTGAATCATTCTATCCATAACTGTTGAAATTCCTAGTTGACGGATACCTCCGTTTGGTTTGGGAATCTCAACTCTGAGAACTGGTTGAGGCTTATATTTTCTCTGTTTTATCAGTTCCTTAGTCAGGTGCCAGTTTTGTCTGAGATAATTATCCATATCTTCGATAGTAATTCCATCAATCCCAGCTGAGCCCTTATTGGATTTTACTTAATTGTAAGCTTCTAGCATATTTTCGCGTGATAATATCTTATCTAGCAATTTTGACATGTGCGTATTCCTTTCTTGTTTTGGTGCCTGAGGGACATCTTATATTGGTGAGCCTTCATCTAGTCAGTACGTGACAGAGTCCAGTTCTATCAGACCGTTCGTTTTACAGGCACAAGTGAAGTAGGATTACTTCAATTAGTTGTTCACCCCTTCGCTCCACTCCCATTACAGAAGTTTCCTCATTACTATGGGCTCGGCTGACTTCTCATGATTCGTTGTTACTACGCTTTCAGCGCTCATGAGACCTCACGGGATAAGTCGTACATCTTTCCTCGTTTATACAAGATATGAGGACGTTAAAAGGTTACAGTGAAAAAGATAAATCTTAGTCCGAATTCAATTACTCTCGTAATTTACGCATATAGGTTACGACTACCTTTTTGGACTTTAGAGTTTCAGGCCCCCTTATCCGCTATATACACCTTACTATCACGTTCCTGTTTGTAGAGCCACGATTTCGCTATCCCTTTCTCTCCCCGCTACCTCACGATAATCAGGCTTGGGAATCGCTATTGGGTTCACCGGTAGCGGATGCCCACGGAGGACTTACACCTCAGATGCACGACATGCCCGTCGTACCAAA
>NZ_NCVN01000044.1:0-1809 GCF_002096925.1 Streptococcus mitis
CAAACATTAAAACGATGTTTGTCTTCAATCTGAAACAACGGATTTGCCGTTGTTTTTTTTGGAGATAAGGGACTATTGTCCCAGACTCTTTTTTAATTATATTTTTATAAAGAAATTATTTTTTCTCCTTTGTTAACCAGTAGGTAATTCCAGCTGATGTAATTCCAGAAACAACAACAGCAACAATTATCCATAATCTGTTATTTTCTACAGAAATAGGTGTAGCATAAGTTTCTTTTTTGGTTTCTATAGGATTTGATAAGAAACTCATAACATTTTGGTTAGTGGTTCCTCCATCACGGATATTTTTCATAACAGTTTTGAAGGAATCTGCATAATTTCTATTTCCTTGAATAACATTTGCTTCAGTAGTAATCAATTCGTTTGTTGTTGAAATAGTGCGGTCAATATTATCTTTAATCGTTTTGACTTGGCTATTAAATTGAGTGAATTGTTCTTTCATTATTCCAACAGCTTCATGATTCTTGTTAGTTATTTTTGAACTATCAGAAGTAGTAGTAACTAGTGATTGAATAGATTGATACAGTTGCCCAGCTGTATCAATTTTAACTTTTAATTGATTGTTGTTTGATTCAGAAGTTGAATTTGTAGTTTCAAGTTGTTTTTCTTTTGTTTTTTTCCATATGTCATATTCTTCTGATAAAGATTGAATTGATGCATTATTTAATGTGTATAAAGATATAAAAGAAAATAGTCTGTATAAAAAAGTTGAATATTTTGAATTGGAATCTATCTGGGCAGCTTTATATGCGTATTATCGTTTTAGAAAAAATAAAAAAGGGGATATCATTGTTTCTAAAGCAACAACAGAATTCGGTAAGTCATTAGATGATTATTTTAAAGTGGGTAAGAAATTAAGTGGTAGTCGTATTTACGAAGTTGTTCAATATAAAAATGGTGATGTTTCACAGACCTTTAAATCCATTATGGAAAATCTAGGCTATACTAAATATAACGAAGAATTGAGTAAGGTTTTCAAATCTTTTAAAGATACAACTCGATTTAGTACCAAAGTGGCTAGTGTCGGAAAATCAATTGTGTCTACAACTGGAAGTCTACTGAAAGAAGAATTCACTAATGAAATAAGTTTCAAGGATGCTGGTAAAGGCCTGTGGAAAGGAATTACAAGTGAGAAAGGACTCATAGGTTCTGTTAAAGAAGGACTAACAAACTTTAAATCCGCTACGAAGTTTGGTAAGTTTTTAAAAGGAGCTGCAGTTGTTGGAGCTGCTTTAGATGTGGTTGATACTTTTTTAAACATCAGTGATAATGAAAAAGAGGCCAAACGTCAAGGATTGAGAGGAAATGAAGTTGAGGCTAGTAAGGCGACAGGTTTTGTGATAGATGCGGCTAAGGCAGCGGGAACTACTGTTGCAGGGATTGCTAGGGCAAGCGTTGGAGCAGCGCTAGCAGGTTTAGTTGTTGGTGCGACAGCTCCGGCTTGGTTACCTGGGGCAATTGCAATTGGAGTATCCGCAGGTGCTGTAGGTGTATTAAACTGGGCTGATAAAAAGTTTAATATTACGGATAATCTTAAAAAAGGCGCCAATAGCCGGATAAAAAGCATGAGAGGATGGTTTAAATGATACTGGAACGAATTAAAAAAACGTTTGAACTTCAAAGAAGGAGTGTCCACGGACCAGTTCCTCTGTGGGGGGTATTAAATGGGATTTTTATTTTATATCCTATAGCATTTTGAACTGCACCCCAAAAGTTAGACAGAAAAAATCTAACTTTTGGGGTGCTTTTATTATGAAATTAACTTATGATGATAAAGTTCAGATCTAT
>NZ_NCVN01000055.1:0-1508 GCF_002096925.1 Streptococcus mitis
GATAGCCTAGGACGTTATGATCTTCAGATCCCATCTGGTACAAAACTTCCTGCAAATAGTTATTTGGGAATGAAACTGGACCGAATCCATCAAGTCAAGAGCATCCAGCTCCAAGGCCAGGCCAACCCAGCCCTAAGTCTAGAGTATTCTGCAAATGCTCAAGAATGGACCTCAGCTAGTCAATTGACTGATAGATCTGTAGCAACTCACTTGGTACGTTATGTTCGTCTTGTTAATAAAACAAATCAAGAACAAGACCTGCCATCAACTTCTCTCCTTGTAACTACCAAAGAAGTCCAACCAACAACACTAGAATCAACAACTATGGGTATTCATCCAACATACGGAAGCAATGATGTCCGTAAGATAAATAACCTTGATCAATTGTTTGACGGTGTTTACAACAATTTTGTTGAGTTTTCTGACTATGCTCATAAAGATGGCCATGTAACCTTAAAATTTGGTAGCGAGCGTACCATCAAGAAAATTCGAGCTTATATCCAAGACGGAACTCAAAACTATCTTCGTGATGGTAAAATCCAAGTCAGTCAAGACGGTAAAACGTGGACAGATGTCGTTACTGTTGGTGATGGTGTAGCCAATAGCCAACAAGATGATTCGCTTACTGATGGTTGGACGCATGACTCTAAGATGCCAGGTAACCGTTACATTGAAGGTGAGCTTGCAACTCCAGTTAAGGCTAATTATCTCCGTGTCCTCTACACTGCTGATTACGATGCTCGTTTTGTAGGATTTACAGAATTAGTCATTAATGATGGCGAATTTGTCAAACCAATCAATGATCCAACAGTAGAAGGAAAAGGTGGCGAAAGTCGTGGTAACTTCTATACAAACCTCGTTGATGGAAAAGTGTTGACCAGCTACAAAGCAGAACAAGATAAGGGAGAAATGGTTTATCACTTGTCTGAACCAACCAATGCTAACCATCTTCGTCTCGTTTCAAGTCTTCCAGAAGGTGCTAAGGCACGTGTTCAGGCTAGAACACTTAAGGATGGACAAGAAAGTTGGACAGATCTTGGCGCAATTTCTTCAAGTCTCCAAACATTTGCAATTCGAAATGGTGGTTCACTTCTAGATGTTAAACTTGTCTGGGAAGGTGGTAAGGCTGAGTTTTATGAGTTAGCTAGCTTCTATCAAGAATTAACAGAAGAACCTGTTCAATCAAGTAAAGGTGAAGATCCAGCACCAGTTCTTGATGTTCCTGAGTTTACTGGAGGAGTCAATGCAGTAGAAGCATTGGTACATGAGCTTCCAGCCTACACAGGCCCAGTATCAACCGTAGGCGGTCAAGCTGCACCGACAGTAGAAAAACCAGAGTTTAAACTAAGTTCGTTAGAAAAAACTCAGACTCTAGAAGCACTAGTTCAAGTTGCCAAGGAAGACAAGAGATTGCCAGAAACTGGTGAGAAACAGTCAGAAACAGCTATTTTCTTGGCAAGTGTTAGCCTAGCCCTATCCGCTATCTTTGTAGCAAAAAGTAAAAAAGA
>NZ_NCVN01000079.1:0-1470 GCF_002096925.1 Streptococcus mitis
AAAAAGACAGTAAAAAGCTCAAAAAATCACTTCCTGTGCTATACTGTAATTGAAATTTTTTTAGTTTTGGCGTTAGAACTGTTTCCTCAGTCCTAGCGCCTTTTCTTTTTGATAAGTCTGCTTGGTGGAGAGTAGTTTGTAAATGATTCTGAGAATCTTATGAGCACAAGCAATAATCGCCTTCCTCTTGCTTCCTCTTTGAGAAATTCGATTGTAAAAAGAAGAAAAAGCTGGATCCTTAGAATGTGCTGCAATTAATCCCGATAGTGTCAAAGCCTGTTTGATATAGTGATTTCCTTGCGTGATGTGTGAGGATTTTTTAATGCCAGCACTTTCATAAGACCCTAGACAGAGCCCAGCCCATGATACTAAGTGTGCATCGGATGGAAAGGTCGTAACAGTTGCTCCAATCTCAGCTAGAATAGTGGCAGCACATTTTTCATTCACACCTGGAATGGTTTGAAGTATCCTCTTTTCCTCAGGGAAACTCCTTTTCGATGTAGTGTTGAATCTCATCGGTCAATTTTTCAATGAGTTCCTGATACATCTGACACTCCTCTAAGCTCTGGCCTAAGAGGAAGCGGTCTTCTAGTGACAACTTTCCTTCCATCGTTTCAACAAGTTCTTCTGGACTTGCTTTCACGCGTTTCTGAATACAAGGGATAACAGATTCTATATCAATTGTTTCTCCGTTAATGAATAATTTTAAAAGTGCTTGCCCCGTCTTAGAAAAAATATCAGAAAGATAACAGCTTAGCTTGATATTGGCCCGTTGTAAGAGATTGTGAATTTCAGTTTTGACTTGAGTTTGGCGTTGCTTGTAACAACGCATGCGACGTGTCAGTAAACGAAGCTGTACCACTTCAGGGGCAGGGATATAGGAAGGTTCAATCAGTTCGCAACGGCCGAGTTGAGCAATCCATTCAGCGTCCTTCACGTCTGTCTTACGACCGGGTACATTCTTGATATGTTGAGGATTGGCAAGTACTAAGACGAGATCAGAATCTGAAAAGATAGTAAAGAGAGGGAGCCAATATTGCCCAGTACTTTCAAAAAAGACATGTGTGATATGGTTTTTCACCATCCAATCTAAGGCATTGCGAAGAGCTACTATAGTTGTCCCAAATTTCTTCTGAATTTTCTTTGGTTTATTGGTATCTAGTGGACAGTCTAGAATACAACAAACAATGGATTTTTGGTGGACATCAATACCACAACACGTTTCAATCATGACTTCCATTATAAAAACCTCCTGTTAACTATTTGAACAATAGAACAAGAGGCTACTAGTAAGATATTTTCATGCTCAAGGCATATTCGAGTTAGCTCACGACTCTTGTTCATCTAGCTTTTTTATACAGGCTAGGAAAAGCCCTATTAAACACCACGGTTTGGTATTGTTCGCCTTCATTATAGGCTAAACTTCTTTTTCTGTCATGAGTTAGCAGGATCTGCCTGCTTGGAGTTTTT
>NZ_NCVN01000051.1:0-1348 GCF_002096925.1 Streptococcus mitis
AAAAAGAGTCTGGGACAATAGTCCCTTATCTCCAAAAAAAACAACGGCAAATCCGTTGTTTCAGATTGAAGACAAACATCGTTTTAATGTTTGTCTTTTTTATATCTTCAGCGTTACTATTCTCAAAATAGGCTAAAATCTTTATCAAAATAGTTTTCAGCGAAAAATAAAAAGGCTTCCCGCCATCACTTTTACCAATTTTTTGATATTCAGGCACGCCAAAGTAAGTCCAACTTTTGCCTTCATTTTGGACTTACCCACTTCTCTTGTATAACGTAGATCGTGGTATTCTTTGGCTGTGCCAAAAAGCCGCTCCACCAATTCTTTACGTTTCTGGTAAAGTTCCTTACTTCCCTTTTGATGCCGAATCTCCTCACAAACCTCTAAATACTCCCTCCAAATATGGCGAGTAAGGACTTTCTGTTTCTTCTTACTTTCTGTGTAACTGGATAACAGAGGACAATTGATTTTCAGGGCAAAGGTAACAGTCATAGTATTCCTCATAGATAAATTCCTTAGGGCTAAGCTTCCCTTTCTTTCCACGAGGGCGAGTATAAGGGAATACAGGTGTAATATTTTGGTCAAGGAGGAATTTTGCAATACTTGGAGTCTTATAGCCAGCATCAATACTATAAGCTAGTGCCCATCCATGCTGATCGCACCCTACTTGGGCATTGTAGGCGAACACTTCCTTATGCTCTCCCTTGTGAAACCAACCACTTTCAAGGTCGGTAGTAGAAGTCTTCTTCGGCTCAGCCTAGCTTTCTTTTGCAGGCTCGAACGACTTTTTTCCGTGCTTTTTCCGATCTAAGTCAATCTCAACTTCCAGTTGCTTACTCATAAACTTAGCTTGCTTGTCTAGAACTTGATGAGTATATTTGTGGTTATTAGCTGCGGTCTTGATATGAGTCCCATCAATAAAAACCTCAGTCGGGTCAATCAAACCTTGCCCCCATACAATGGATAGAACATAATGAAAAATTTCCTCTATTACTTCCTTATCTTGAAAACGACGATTGTAATTTTTGCCATAAGTGGTAAAATGAGGAACCTTATCGTTTAAGCTCAAACCCAGAAACCAGCGATAGGCGGTATTGACCTCAATGTCCTTGATAGTTTGGCGCATGGAACGGATACCGTAGAAACATTGGATGAGAGGGATTTTAACCAGCATAACAGGGTCTAAACTAGGACGTCCTTTATCCTCAGAGTAAGTATCTGCGACCAAGTCATAGATGAAGGAAAAATCGATAACTTGCTCAACTTGACGAAGAAAATGGTCTGGCAGAACGAGTTCGTCTAGCGTGTAAAAACCAACTTGATTGCGGTTGTAGTCTAGATTTTCTTT
>NZ_NCVN01000047.1:0-1315 GCF_002096925.1 Streptococcus mitis
CAAACTGAGAATCCTCCATCAATTGTTGTAAACTCCTATAAAACTGTTCTCCATCTTGGTAACTATATTGTCCTTTTTGAAGAAAAGCAGTCATCTTACCAGCTTCATCTTCTACGATTCGGGCAAGGCGGTCTCGACGTTCATAGAGTTCGTTGCGTTGATTTGTAAAAGTTGCTTTCTGCTTTAGATACTCATCTTCCAAATCATGATACTCTTTTTCTTTTGCTTTTAACTTTTGGAAGACTAAATCCGACTGTTCCATTTTCTAAATTCTCCTGCCAATTCCTTATCTGTAGCTAGTTTATTCTCAATGACTTGGATAATCTGTTGGTTAAGGGTATCAAACTCTGTGGCTAGTTTTTCAGCTTTTTGATTCATTTGCTCAAAATCTTGCTCAACTGAACCGACAATCGTAGCCTGAGTCACACCCGCAGACGCAAAAGTCGATAGGACTTCATCATAACTCAGGTATCGGAAACTACTAAAGTCAAGCTGATTCCATAGTTCTTGTGCTTTTGACACCACCTCCTCTTGAAGGTGCTTGACGTCGTCTGCACCAGCTCGAGCCGCATTAGCCATTCCTTCCCCTAGAGCCATCCCCTGCAAGCTATCCAAATATATTTCTTCCTTGCTTGACAAACCATCTGCCGAGAGGTAGCTTTTGATTTTTTGGTAGCGGTACATACCCGCTGTTGCTTCTGCTAGCGCCGTTACTTTGAAATCTGTGACACGTTTTCCGTTCAAATCAACTAACTGGCCATTCTCATCAAATCGCCACTGGGACAAGTTATGATATTCTAACTTGTCACCCCAGTTATCTTTTGCAGGATAGATAGCTGTTTGAGTCGTATTTCCCATAATATTGCCAATAAAATCATACTTATGACGGTAATTGCGAAATTGTTCTGGATGTTCTTGCATGTACTTGATTTCTTCTTTCGAAATCAAGTTATGAATATCTGGTCCGTTATACCCAACATTGGCATAACCTCGCTTCAAAGCGACATACATAGCCAGAGACTCTCCAAGCGAATGCCCCGCAGTTGTGATTTTAGCAGAGGGATAAGTTTTTTCAATTTCTTCCGCAAAACTCAGAGCCGTTTGAAATTGAGATTTTCTAAATGTCTTTGTTTTCGAATCCGACAACATCCGTCTATCACCAAATCCTATTGATTGGATATCTGTTTGGATGTCAAGCCGATCGTCTCTATTCGTCCCAGCATAAGCAATCACTACATGACTATAATCCACATTCCCATTTTTATCCACAGGAGCAACCGCCATCGCCTGCATACCATTGGAGGTGTTGTCTTTT
>NZ_NCVN01000078.1:0-1307 GCF_002096925.1 Streptococcus mitis
TGTACTGCACCCCAAAAGTTAGACAGAAAAAATCTAACTTTTGGGGTGTTTTATTATGAAATTGAGTTATGATGATAAAGTTCAGATCTATGAACTTAGAAAACAAGGATATAGCTTAGAGAAGCTTTCAAATAAATTTGGGATAAACAATTCTAATCTTAGGTACATGATTAAATTGATTGATCGTTACGGAATAGAGTTCGTCAAAAAAGGAAAGAATTGTTACTATTCTCCTGAACTAAAACAAGAGATCATTGATAAAGTTCTTCTTGAGGGGCATTCACAAATTAGGGCGTCTCTGGATTATGCTCTTCTAAGTAGTGGATTACTTTCGAATTGGCTGGCACAATATAAGAAAAACGGGTATACTATTGTTGAGAAAACAAGAGGGAGACCACCTAAAATGGGACGTAAGCCAAAGAAGAGATTTGAAAATATGACAGAATTAGAACGTCTTCAAGCAGAAAATGAGTACTTGAGAGCGGAGAATGCCATTCTAAAAAAGTTGAGAGAACTCCGATTGAGGGACGAAAAGGAGCAAGAAGAAAAACGGAAATTGTTCAAGGACTGGTAACAGAGTTTTCTTTAGATATCCTTCTAAAGATTATTAAGCTTGCCCGTTCAACTTATTATTACCACTTAAAACAGCTGGATCAAAGCGATAAAGATTATGATATTAAAGCTGAAATTCAGTCAATTTATACTGAGCATAAAGGAAATTACGGCTATCGTCGCATGACTCTAGAATTACGAAATCGTGGCTTCGTAGTGAACCATAAGAAGGTGCAGCGTCTGATGAAAGTACTTGGTTTAACGGCTCGAATTCGCCGTAAACGGAAGTATTCTTCATACCAAGGAGAGGTTGGCAAGAAAGCAGATAATCTTATTCAACGTCAATTTGAAGCAACCAAACCAATGCAAAAGTGCTACACAGATGTGACAGAATTTGCCATTCCAGCAAGCAGCCAAAAGCTTTATTTATCACCAGTTTTAGATGGCTTTAACAGCGAAATTATCTCCTACAATCTTTCTACTTCGCCGAACTTAGTACAAATGAAAGCTATGCTAGAACAAGCCTTTACAGAGAACCGTTACGAAAATACAATTCTCCATAGTGACCAAGGATGGCAATACCAACACGATTTCTATCATCATTTTTTAAAGAATAAGGGAATTCAACCATCTATGTCACGTAAGGGAAATAGCCCAGATAACGGTATGATGGAATCTTTCTTTGGCATTCTTAAGTCTGAAATGTTTTATGGTTATGAGAATACGTTTCAGTCACTTGAACACTTGGAACAAGC
>NZ_NCVN01000057.1:0-1083 GCF_002096925.1 Streptococcus mitis
AAGGCTTGTTCCAACATTGTTTTTACTTGTTCTAAATTAGGAGAACAAGAAAGATTAAAAGCAATAATTTCGCTATTAAAGCCATCTAAAACAGGCGATAAATACAATTTCTGCGTGCTATTTGGAATGGCAAACTCTGTCACATCCGTATAACACTTTTCCATTGGTCTCGATGCTTCAAACTGGCGTTGAATGAGATTCTCTGCTTTCTTGCCAATCTCTCCTTGGTAGGAAGAATACTTTCGTTTACGGCGAATTCGAGCACTTAAACCAAGGATTTTCATCAGACGTTGGACCTTCTTATGGTTTACTATATGACCACGATTCCTCAATTCAAGAGTTATTCGGCGATAGCCATAATTTCCTTTGTGCTCAGTAAAAATAGCTTGAATTTCAGCTTTAAGATCTTTATCTTTGTCAAGCCCATCTAGTTCCTTCAACTGATAGTAGTAAGTTGAGCGAGGTAAACGAGCCGCTTCAAGAAGTAAATCTAGTCGAAATCCTCCTGAAGCCATTTCTCTAATTGTCTCTGCCTTTCTTGCTGTATGGCTTCGTCCCTGTCTTCCAGCTCTTTTAACTTTTTTAAGTAAGCAACCTCGGTACGTAAGCGTTCATTCTCCTCTTGGAGTCGCTCTAGTTCTGTCATTTCCTCCCAAGTTTTCTTCCGTTTACGTCCCATTTTAGGTACTCTCCCTCTTGTTTTCTCAATAATAGTATACCCGTTTTTCTTGTATTGTGCTAGCCAGTTAAGAAGTATCGTACGACTTGGGAGGCCGTATTCAAGAGAAACTCTATCTTTAGTCCAGCCTTCATGTAAGACTTTATGAATCATTTCTTGTTTTAAATCAGGAGAATAGTAACGATTTTTTCCTTTTTTGACGAACTCTATTCCGTAACGATCAATCAATTTAATCATGTACCTAAGATTAGAATTATTTATCCCAAATTTATTTGAAAGCTTCTCTAAGCTATAGCCTTGTTTTCTAAGTTCATAGATCTGAACTTTATCATCATAAGTTAATTTCATAATAAAAGCACCCCAAAAGTTAGATTTTTTCTGTCTAACTTTTGGGGTGCAGTTCA
>NZ_NCVN01000052.1:0-1068 GCF_002096925.1 Streptococcus mitis
CCACGGGAGAGGGCTGGCTTGAGAATATCCGCGAGCCCCTTAGAACCACTGTCTCCACCAGTGCTACCAGCACCAAGGATTTGGTGAATTTCATCGAAGAAGAGGATAATATTCCCTGCTTCTTTCACTTCATTGACTAAGTTTTGAACGTTTTCTTCAAAGCTACCACGATATTGAGTCCCAGCCTCAAGACCAGAGATATCAATGGAAATAATTTCCTTGTTCTTAATAGCAGCTGGAACATCACCGTTCACAATAGCTTGTGCTAGGCCTTCGACAACTGCTGTCTTACCAACACCTGCATCTCCAACCAAAACAGGATTATTCTTAGTACGGCGTGAGAGGATTTCAGATGTCTCTTGAATTTCCTTGTTTCGTCCGATGACTGGATCCAGCTTGCCCTCACGCGCTTCTGCTGTCAAGTTTCGACCTAGTTTTGCAAGGACACCATCTTGTTTCATACCTGAAGGCTGTTGTGGCATTTGTCCATCAACTTCTGCATTTCCTGGTAATTGACCAGTCGCACGATAGTGAGCAAATTCCTCAGGTGTCACTTCACGTCCATTAATCAAGTAGCGACGATTTTCAGAACTGTATCCTCGCATACCACCCATCAATTGGTTAAATAAATCATCCATGTTGTTAAAATTATTAAAGTTGTTGTTCATATTCTTTACCTCTTTTTGTTTACTTAGTTATGATTACTGATATTGACTATCTTTGACCTTTGTTTTAAAAAATTTAGACTAGCTAAATCGCTACTCTACGTACTATTTCTGGTTTTTCTTTTTCAAGCAGGAGTAGACTATCTTTACTTCTGAAGATTTCTAGATTAAACATAGACCCCACCTCTTTCTATTTTACTTTAAATAAGTGTTCTAGTAAGGCTTTCATTTACCTTACGTTCATAATATACTACATTAGTCAGAAAAGGTCAAGTATTTTGGCTTTAATTGACCAATAAATTTTAATCGAGTAGGGGATAATCTCTAGCCCCTCTTACACCACCGTACGTGCCGTTCGGCATACGGCGGTTCAACTAACTTTTAACGCATGTCGTTCAAGGTA